>NZ_JBFTNR010000468.1:0-4997 GCF_056665995.1 Stenotrophomonas sp. 05L44_2 | reverse complement strand
GCGCCAGTGCCACGTCCAGCAGAGCATTGTTGCGGCCACGCAGGGACACCGGCAGTTCCTCCAGCGTCGGCAGCGGGCTGTGCACTTCGCCCAGCGCGAGCGTGCGACCTGGCAGCAGGCTGGCGTTGTCGCTCAGGCCGCCGGGCGCATCGGCAAACAGCGCAGCAGCCACCGCGGCGCGGCCCTCGCCCAACGCGCAGACCACGCCGAGGTCGTTCAGGAAAATGGGAGCGCTCTTCATTCCTGGCCGGCCATGTCGATCGATTCGATGCGCAGGGTGTAGCCCTCGGCGCGGTTGTCCAGCTGCACGCTGCCATCGCCCAGGCGCTGCAGCTGCAGCCACACGGTGCCGTCGCGGGACAGGCTGCGCTGGCGGCCGTCGTCGCTCACCTGCCAGCCGGCCGGCAGCGCGGCGGCAATGGCGTCCGTCGGCCAGAGCGCGAACTGCAGGTCATCCAGTACGCGTTCGGCACGTACCTGTGGCGGCAGCCACGGTGCACGCTGCTGGGTCAGCTGCTGGCCGTCCCACTRCAGGCGCACGCCGGTCTGGCCCATCGCCTGCACGGCCAGCCGCACCTGCTGCGCGTCGGCTTCCAGCAGCGCATCCAGATCACGCTCGTGGCTGCCGAAGCGGAAGTGCAGTTGCTGCTGCAGGGCCAACGGCGCCGGCAGGCTGGACGGTGCCAGCCGCAGCGGCGGCAGGTCGACCAGCGGCCGCGGCATGCGGCTGGCACAGGCGGCCAGCAGCAGGCACAGCAGGACCGCGGAGAGGCGGACGATCAGGCGCTGCACAGTTCCTCCAGCACGCGCATGCGACGGCCACTGTCGTCGGCCACATACGGATTGTTGGTGTCCCAGGCGTAGCCGGCCAGGATGGAGCTGATCATGTCGCGTACCTGCGGCTGCTGGTCGGGGTGGTAGATGATCTTCTGGAAGCCGCCCTGGTACCAGCTTTCGACGAAGCGGCGGAAGGTTTTCACACCGGCGCGCAGCGGAATCGAGAATTCGCTTTCCCAGTCCACGGTCTCGCCCGCGTAACGGCGCTTCAGGCATTCGCTGGCCAGCTGCGCCGACTTGAACGCGATGGTGACGCCGGAGGAGAACACCGGGTCGAGGAACTCACCGGCGTTGCCCAGCAGCGCATAACCCGGGCCCCACAGCGAGCTGACATTGGCCGAATAGCCGGTGATGCGGCGCACCGGCAGCACCGCCCATTCGGCATTGGCCAGCAGCGAGGTCAGGTTCGGATCCTCGCCGACGATGGCCTGCAGCTTCTGCAGGTCGTCGCCTTCGTAGCGCTCGAAGAACGATGGCTCGGCGACCACGCCCAGCGAGCAGCAGCCGTTGGAGAACGGAATCGTCCAGTACCAGACGTCGATGTGCTCGGGATGGGTGGTGATCAGGATCTTGTTGCGGTCGAATTCCGCTTCGGCCGGGATGTTGTCGCGTACGTGGCAGAAGATCGCGCCGCGCACCGGGAAGTTGGACGGTGATTCCAGGTCCAGCAGGCGTGGCAGCAGGCGCGCGAAGCCAGAGGCGTCGAGGATGAAATCGGCTTCGATGCGGTACTCGCTGCCATCGGGGCGGCGCACACGTCCTGCAGCAGGCCCGCCGCTTCGATGTATTCCATGCTCTGCGGCAGCAGGCTYTCGCCRATGGARAAGCGCGGGAACTGCTGGCGYTCCAGCATCAGCACCCTGCGGCCCTGCTGGCGCAGCATCGCCGCGGCCACCGAGCCAGCCGGGCCGGCGCCGATGATCAGGATCTCGGTACGTTCCACGTCTTCGTGGCGGGAAGAATCAGCGGCATCCACAGCAGTAGTCATCGGTGCGTCCTTGTTGCTCGATCAGGTGGAAAAGCGGAGGAATCGGAATGAAGCGTGCCCGGTCAGGCCGGCGGAGCGTCATGCGGTGTCGGCCGGAACAGCGGCGAGATCAGCCACACCAGGCCGATGCCGAACAGCAGGGTGAGCCCGAACGCACGCAGCGCCGGCGTCTGCGAAAGACCCAGCAGTCCGAACGACAGCCAGGTGCTGGCCGCACCCACGCATACCGCCAGCCAGGCGCTGGCATCGCCGCGGTGCTCGATCAGGAAGATGCCGTAGTCGATGCCCATGCCCAGCAGCAGCATCAGCGCCAGCACGTTGAACAGCTGCAGCGGCTGGCCGAACAGGCCGAGCAATCCGAGGGTGAGCGCGCCGGCCACCAGGGTCGGTGCGAATACGCGCCAGGCCTGGCGCCGGTAGCGCAGCCACAGGGCGCCGAACACCAGCACGATGCCGACCAGCAGCAGGCCGCCCATCAGCTTGCGGTAGTGGCCCAGCAGCTGCGAGAAATCGGCCGTACGGTCGACCCAGCGCACGCCGTCCAGGCCTTCGGCAGCACCGCGCAGGGTGGCCAGTGCATCGGCACGCGACAGGTCATCGACCATCACCACGCTGATCATCTGCCCGCCCACGTTGCCGACCCACAGGTGGCGGAACGGCTGCGACGCCGGCGAGGCGAGGAAGGCCTCGGCGCTCAGCGGCGCCGCTGCGAATGCGGGGCGCTGCAGGGGCTCGCCCACCGCTTCGCCCACCGCGGCCAGCACGCCGGGTTCCACCCTGGCGGTCAACGCCGCATCGGCCTGCTGCCGTGCGGGCGATGGCAACCAGTCACTGATTGCGCGGTAACCGCCGATGCGCTTGTCGTGGGTCAGTTCACGCAGGCGCGTGGTCAGCGCTTCTTCGCGCTGCAGCAGTTGTGCGGCATCGCTGCCCTGCACCAGGTAGAACTGCGCCGGGCTGGGCATGCCCAGCAACTGGCTGAGGCGGATCTGCTGGGCCATCAGTGCCGGCGGCGAGGACTGCAGGCTGCGCAGGTCGTCGTTGCTCTGCAGGCGGGCGATGCCGATGACCGACACCAGTGCGGCCACGCCGAGGAAGATCGCCACCGGGCGACGCCCGTGCAGGCGCGGGAAACGCTCCAGCGTGTTGCCCAGCCACTGCGCGAAGCGGGTGGTACGGATCTCGCCACCGTCCAGCCACGGGAACCAGAAGATCACCGTGAGGAAGGCAGCGGCCAGCCCCACCACCGAGAACAGCGCCATCTGCCGCAGGCCGGGGAACGGCGCCAGGCCCAGCGCCAGGTACGCCAGCGCACTGGTCAGCAGCGCCAGCCACAGTCCCGGCAGCAGATGCCGCAGCAGCTTCCAGCGACGGTCAGCCGGTTCGGCCTGGCGCGAAGCGAACCAGTGGATGCCGTAGTCCTCGGCCACGCCAACCAGCGAGGCACCGAACACCAGGGTCAGCACATGCACCTTGTCGAACACCAGCACGGTCACCGCCAGCGCCACGCCACAACCGATCAGCAGTGAGGCGGCAACCAGCAGGATCGGCCGCAGCGAGCGGAACGCCAGCCACACCAGCAGCAGCACCGCCGCCAGCGAGCCCCAGCCGATGGTGTTGATCTCCTGGTTGGCCTGCACGGCAGCCGCTTCGGCATGCAACGGCACGCCGGCATGCAGGATCTCCAGATCCGGCGCAGCGGCCTTGGCCGCCTGTCCGGCGCGTTCGAGCAGGCCATCGAGATGACGCTCGCCATCGAGCCTGAAGGCCGAGCCCGGCGTATCGAACTGCAGCGCCGCCCAGTGCTTGCCTTCGGCCTCGAGCAGGCCGTCATCGCCCAGGCGCAGGCCGGAGCCCTGGGCCTGCTGCTGCCACCACTGCGGCCACAGCGACAGCGGATCCTGCCGCCACTCGGTCAACCGCGGCGCGCCCATCGGGCCGTACAGCGCGCCGAGTGCCTGTTCGGCCAACGCACCGGGTTCGGCCTGCTGCAACTGCTCGCGCTGGGCCGGGGTCAGCAAGCGATCGCGGTACGGTGCGTAGAACGCACGCGCCTCATCGAACCAGCCTTCGATCGAACCACTGGGCACCAGCAGCGCGCTGTCGGCATCACTGGCCATCGCCGCGGCGAACGCGGCCTGCGCGCGCTTGGCAGCGGCACCGTCGGTACTGCCGAGCAGCACCACCACCTGCCGCGAGCTGCCATCGGCGATGCGCCGGGTGACGTCGCTAAGCAGGCGGTCGTGCGCGTCCTGCGGCAGCAGGGCGAGGATGTCGGTGTCGATCCGCGACTCCTGGCTCCACAGTCGCCACTGCTGCGCACCCAGCACCAGCAGCAGCAGCAGCCAGGCGATGCCCAGCCAGTGCCACCAGCGGCGCAGGCGATCCGGTGCGGCGCTGTCACTCAAAGCGGCGCGCCTCGTCGGCGTTCAACGTGGCCGGCGCTTCGCTCAGCGCAGTGAACTGGATGCGGGTGCGATCCTGGTTGGCTTCGATGATCTCGACCTGGCGCACGTAACGGTCGCCCTGCAACGTCAGCGACTGGAAGGCCTTGGCCAGCATCGCCGACTTCGGCGTCAGCTTCAGGCGCCAGCCCTGCCCTTCACGGGTGGCCTCGACGTTGAACTGGCTGGACAGTGCCTGCACGTCACCGCTCATCAACGCGAACATGATCGCGTTGACCGAGCGCATCGCCGGCTGCTGGCGCGCGTCCAGTTCGACGCGGGTGCTGCCATCGCGCTGGCGGCTGAGGATTCGGTCGGCAGTGACCACCACCTCCGACGGGAACGGCTTGAGCGTGGACCAGATCACGCCGTGCTTGCGCGCGACCACGAACTGGCCCTGCGAACGCAGCGGGTTCTTGAAACCGCTGACCTGCTTTTCCTGGGTGAACTGCCCGCGCAGCACGTCCGGTCGGGCGACGGCCTGGGTGATGGCATCGACGGCGGCATCGGCCGCCTGCACCAGCGGTGCGGCCACCAGCAGCAGCGCGCACAGCAGCACGCGCGGAAGACGAAGGGATCGGTTCACGGGGCAGGCACTCCAAGACGCTGCCACAGCACCGGCGGGCACTGATACAGCATTTCCTTGCTGGCCGCGTCGACCGCGACCTGGATGGTCATTGCGCGGGTCAGCACCTGGCCGCTTTCCGCATCGAGGATCTCGTATTCGA
>NZ_JBFTNR010000467.1:0-3407 GCF_056665995.1 Stenotrophomonas sp. 05L44_2 | reverse complement strand
CTCCAGCTCCAGCAGTGGCTCCAGCTCATGCGGCTCGATGTTGCTGCCGATCATCAGGCGCAGGCAGTCAGTGATGAAGTCGATCAGGTGGTGGTCGGCCTGCACCTTCGGGTAGTTGCCGAACAGCGCGCTTTCGGCCGGGCGCTCGACGTGGTCTTCCAGCGCCATGAAGCCTTCACGGCGGGCCTTGTTGAGCAGTTCGTAGACCAGGCTGAGGACGTCGATGTAGTCCTGCTGCTTGTAGCGCGGGCCCTTGAACACGCCGACCATGGCCTGCAGCGTCTGCTTGACCGTCTTGGCCGGGGTGCCGACCAGGAACGCACCCAGCGCGGCACCGCCGATGATGACCAGTTCGTAGGGCTGCCACAGCGCCCCAAGGCGGCCGTGTGCGCCGAGGTAGCCGCCCAGCACGCTGATGATGACGACCAGGAATCCAACGATGATGAGCATGGCGCGACGCAAGGAGGGGGGATATCTCCTTGTCGGCCTGACACCGGTGTTTCTGAAGAGGGAATTCTGTGAAGTCGGTCAGCGGGGCATTGCGGCGCGTGTCAGCCCGCCACACCGGCCTCTGCGCCGCCACGCTGCAGCGGATCGGGCCACGGCTCGCCGTTGCCGGTGAATGAAAGTGAGACCGAGTTCAGGCAGTGGCGCTCGTAGGTGGGCGGCGGACCGTCCGGGAACACGTGGCCCAGATGGCTGCCACAGCGGGCGCAGGTGATCTCGGTGCGAACCATGCCATGGCTGGTGTCGCGGATCTCGCGCACGTGCGACGGGTCGAACGGGGCGAAGAAACTGGGCCAGCCGGTGCCCGAATCGAACTTGGTGCTGGAGCGGAACAAGGGCAGGGCGCACAGGCGGCAGCAGTAGACGCCCTCGCGCTTGTTGTCGAGGAATACCCCGCAGAACGGCGCCTCGGTGCCGTGCTGCAGCAGCACGCGGCGCTCCTCGGCGCTGAGCCCGGCAACCAGGGCGTCGGTCTGCGTGGCGGTGGGGGGCGTCAGATCGAAAGCGCTCATGCCGGCTCTCCGTGGGGTTGTGGCCTGGGATGCCAGCAGACGTGGGGGTGTCGGCACACGCTTGCAAGTGTGATGGCCGTTCATGGCCGGCACACAGGGGCAGGCGCAGGGTAAGGGTGGCCCACCCTGGAGCGCGCGATGAAACCCCGCCTAGTCCTGTTGTTGTCGGCCCTGTTGCCTCTGCTTGCCCAGGCGCAGGTTCCCACCGGCAGTCCGACCGCCACCCGCAGCAGCGCGACGGTGGCACCGCCGCCTGTCGCCCCGCCACCGCAGGCGTCGCGCCCGCAGCCGCAGGTGCTGCCCTCGCCGCAGCCGGCACAGCCGATCCGATCGACCGGCCCGGCCCAGGTGACCCCCACGCCCGCGCCGGCGCTGCCGGACAAGGTCTACGACCGCAACGGCCGCATCGTTCCCGGCGTCAAACCGGTCGGCCCCAACCGCGTGTTCGACTCGCGCACCGGCCGCTACTACGACAGCGTACCGACCGGCGACGGCCAGCAGATCAAGCGCTGACCCCAGCGCCCGCAACCAATCGCGCAACCCAAAGAGCGCGCAGCGACCCGCTGTCGCTCTTTTTCTTTTTCTTTTTCCGTGGCTGGCGCCCGCATGAACCTGTCCAAGGCCGGGCGGGTGGGCTGTGCAGGGGCGCAAGCGCCATGGGCCCGAGGCATGCCTCGGGCGGATTGGGCAGGACGCCCAACCCCGGTCTTGCCGTGTGCGCAGGACAGCGCACACGAGCAAGGCGCGCCGAGCCTACAGGGGTGAGGGCGCTTTGCTTGCGAAGCACTGCTTCGCAAGCGCCCGAACGCACAGCCGCTAGCGGCTGGGCCGGTCTGGGGATTCACGGCGTCCCCTGCACAGCCCACCCACCCGGCCTCACCCGCAATGCTGGAAGCATGCGCAGCCACGAGGGGCTCAGCCGTTGGCAGGAAACCCGCCACCTACATGAACGCCGGAAAACAGCCCCCGCCCTGTACACCCCGCATCACCCGTTTTTCGCCTGCGATTAACCGCACCAGGACCACGGTGGACCTGCGCCGGCATCCCTGTCGTCGCGCTTCCCTCGTCCCCTTGGAATACGATCATGGCCAACCAGCAGAACCGTCATCCCGGCAAGGAACAGCAGGGCAAAACACCGCAGGAACAGCAACGCCAGCAGCAACAGCAACAGCAGCCGAACGAGCAGCAGAAGAAGAATCCGCAACAAGGTTCCATGAAGAACCCGCAGCAGCGCTGATGCAGCCAGGGGACCAGAGCCCGCGTTGCGGGGTCTGGTCCCGCTGCCGCCGGTCGGTTCAATCCGGAATCGGCAGCGCCCAGGTCTCCTTGACCTCTTCCATCACGATGTAGCTCTTCGACTCACGCACATGTGGCAGGGTCAGCAGGGTGCTGCCGAGCAGCTTGCGATAGGACGCCATCTCGCTGATCCGTGCCTTCAGCAGGTAATCGAAATCGCCCGACACCAGATGGCATTCCAGCACGTTGGGCAGCTTCAGCGCCGAACGCCGGAATTCCTCGAAGATGTCGCTGGATTTGTAGGCCAGGCTGATCTCCACGAACACCAGCAGGCTCGCTTTCAGCGCGCTGGGGTCCAGGTGCGCGTGGTAGCCGGTGATCACCGCTTCGCGCTCCAGYCGGCGCACACGCTCGGTGCACGGGGTGGTCGACAGGCCGACCCGTTCGCCCAGCTCGGTGAAGGAAATGCGGCCTTCGGCCTGMAGGATGCGCAGGATMTTRCGGTCGATCTTGTCCAGCTCGCGGGGACGGGTGGCCATGGGCGTCAAGCTCGGGGAATGAATCACAGGGAAATATCCTGACTGCATTGCTGAAATCAGGCAAATCATCTGGATACGGAAGAATATACTTCCCCGATTATGGCCCCTGCGCACGCAAATGCAGGGAATGATCGGGTTGGAGAATTCCCATGCGAGTCCTAGTCCTCGGCAGCGGCGTGATCGGCRCCACCAGTGCCTGGTACCTGCGAYAGGCCGGGTTTGAAGTCACGGTCGTCGACCGCCAGCCCGGTCCCGCGCTGGAAACCAGCTTCGCCAATGCCGGCCAGCTGTCMTTCGGCTACACCTCGCCGTGGGCTGCCCCGGGCGTGCCGAAGAAGGCCATCGGCTGGCTGTTCGAAAAGCACGCACCGCTGGCGATCAAGCCGGGCATGGACCTGGCCCAGTACCGCTGGCTGTGGCAGATGCTGCGCAACTGCACCCACGAGCGCTACGCGATCAACAAGGMGCGCATGGTGCGCATGTCCGAGTACAGCCGCGACTGCCTGAATGAGCTGCGTGCGCAGACCGGTATCGATTTCGAAGGGCGCGACCTGGGCACCACCCAGCTGTTCCGCACCCAGCAGCAGCTGGATGCATCGGCGCAGGACATCGA
>NZ_JBFTNR010000466.1:0-3416 GCF_056665995.1 Stenotrophomonas sp. 05L44_2 | reverse complement strand
CTACACCACGCGCTACCGGCCGGTGGCCGAAGCGCAGCTGCGACTGGCCGGTGAAAACCTGGCGCAGTTGCTGAACCGCGTGCTCGCCACACGCTGAGGAGTGCCCGATGTCGGTCCAGGTGCAATCGTTCTTCCACCGTGACAGCAACACCTTCAGCTACCTGGTCAGCGACCCGGCCAGCAGCGAGGCCGCGCTGATCGACCCGGTACTGGATTACGACCCGGATACCGACGCCAGCAGCGAATCGCCGGTGCGGGCGATGCTCGATGCCATCGCGCAACAGCAGCTGCACGTGCGCTGGCTGCTGGAAACCCACGCCCATGCCGACCACGTGTCGGCAGGACGTCGGCTCAAGCAACGGTTCCCGCATGCGACGCTGGCCATCGGCGAAGGCATCCGTGCGGTGCAGGCCACGTTTGCACCGCGCTATGGCCTGCAGCTGCCCGAGGAACATGCCGTCTTCGATCACCTGTTCGCTGATGGCGAGACCTTCGCACTGGGTGAACTGCAGGGGCGCATCATCGCCGTACCCGGCCACACCAGCGACAGCATCGCCTAYCTGATCGACGATGCGCTGTTCACCGGCGATTCGTTGTTCATGCCCGATGGCGGCACCGCACGCTGCGATTTCCCCGGCGGCGATGCYGCGCAGCTGTACCGCTCGATCCAGCGCCTGCTGGCCCTGCCCGATGCCACCCGCGTATTCGTCTGCCACGACTACGGCCCGGGCGGACGCGATTTCGCCAACGAAACCACCATTGGTGAACAGCGCGCGCACAACATCCACGTGCATGAGGGCGTGGCCGAGGCGAAGTTCGTCAGCGTGCGCCAGGCGCGTGATGCGACCCTGGCAGAACCGCAGCTGATGCAGCCAGCGGTGAAGGCCAACATCCAGGGCGGCGCGTAGGGCCCGCACGGTCGCCTCATCGCGCCAGCAATGACACCGCGTCATTTACCCTGCGTGCGCACCACATGCTGGCCCTTCACGATCTCGAAGGTGAAGGCATACAGCAGGCTCACCGGCACCGGTTCGACGCGCTCGGCGCCTTGGCAGTCGCCACGGTCGCTCGGCACCTTGCCGGGGGCGAAGTGGCAGACCGCGGCGGGCGAATACTTCCACATCGCCACCGCCTCCTGCGCAGCCTGCAACAGCGGCGCATTCTCGCTCGCCGCGCCTGCCGCGCATTCGCTGCGGTCGACCAGCGCCAGGCTTCGCTCGACAGCGCCTTCGGCATCGATCACCACCTGCAGGCAGATCGTGGTCGGCGCCAGCTCGGTGCGCGGGTCACGATCACCGATCTGCGGATCCGGCGCCGCATACAGCTGCGGCATCCGATAGCCTTCGGTCGCTCCCAGCGTGTACGCCTGCACCTGGCCGCTGCCGCCTTTCCCTTCCGCATGCAGGCGCTGATGGCCGACACTCTCATTGCGGGTATCGACGGTGGTCAACCGTTCCTGGGTGGCGCAGCCTGCCAGCATCCCCACTGCCAACAGCAGCGCGATGCGCATCACCTGGCGGTCTCCGTCACTTCGTCGCTCTCATCCATGGCGAAGGTGATCGGAATGCGTACAGCGCCCGCCACCGGCTTGCCGTTCTTCAGCGCCGGGCGATAGGTCCAGCTTCGCGCTGCTGCAATCGATACCGCTTCGAACACGCCCGGATTGGTGGCGCTCACTACACGCACATCGCTGACAGCACCCTGCGCATCAACGTCGACGCGGAGCACCACCACGCCTGTCTGGCTCTGCTCGAACGCGCTCTTCGGGTAGCTCGGTGGTGGCATCCTGTCGACCCGGATCTCGCGATCCATGACGGCCACGGTTGGGCCGRCCGCCATTGCTCCACACTGGCTGGCCCACGCCACCGCCCCCATCCCCAGGCACAACCCGACCACCAGCACCTGCCCCGACACCCACGRCAATGCCTTCCGCTTGGACAGCTTCAACATGGCGATACGCTCCTTCAACACAGGCTGGCTGCGCCAGTGGCATACCGCCGGCGCAACCGGATGGACCAGCTGCGCCTTCAGCAGCGTGCTGGCGTAGAGGCCGCGCAGCGCAGGCTGCGGGGCAATGGTGCGGGCGTCGCAGGCCAGTTCCTGGTCACGCAGGAAGCGGCGTGCGGCCCATGGCAGCAGCGGATGGAACCAGAACACCGCGCGCATCAGCAGCAATACGCCGTTGGCCCAGTGATCGCCATTGCGACGATGGCTGTGCTCGTGCTGCAGGATCAGCGCCTGCTCCTGTGCAGTGAACTGCTGGTCGAAATCGGGGCCGACCACGATGCGCGGCCGCCACAGGCCCACCAGCGCCGGCAGCCCGGGATCGCCACTGGCCTGCCAGCTGCCATCGGCGCGTGCCTGCAGGGCGCCCATGCCGCGTTCGAAGCGGCGCTGTGCGCGCAGGTCGCGCAACAGGCAGACGCCCGCGCCCAGCGCCCACACCACCAACAGCAGCGAGGGCCATTGCAGAGATGACGCAGGCAGGCCCTCCACTGCTTCCGGCACGACCTTCAGCGGCAAGGTCGGCACATGCTGCAACAGCGCGACCTGTGGCAGGGGAATCAACAGCGTGGCCAACAGCAGGGGCAGCAGCCACCAGCTGCGGTAGGCCAGCCCGGCGCCGCCCAATCGCACCAGCAACGCCCGCGTCACCGCCAGCAGGACCACGCCCACCGCCAGCCACAAGCTGGCCTGCCACAGTCCGTCGAGCAGCTCATTCATGGTCCAGCTCCTGGATCAGCTTCTTCAGTTCGGCGATGTCCTGTGCGCTGAGCTGGCCGCGTTCGCTGAAGTGCGCGACCAGCGGTGCCACGCGCCCTTCGAAGACACGGCCGATGAAGTCCTGGCTCTGCGCCTCCACCCAGGCCTGGCGCTGCAGCAGCGGCCGGTACAGGTAGCGCCGGCCATCGCGCTCGGCGGCGATCGCGCTCTTGGTCAGCAGGCGGTTGAGCAGGGTCTTGATGGTCGGCTCAGCCCAGTCGCGGTGCGCCAGTGCGGCCACCACCTCGTCGGCGCTGCGCGGTGCCTGCTGCCACAGCACCTCCATCACAACGGCTTCAGCTTCGCTGATAGGGGTCATGGTTTACATCCGTAATCGACGATTCGATTACGCGCGTAATCGAATCGACTGTCAACCCCTCGACCGGTAATTCATCACGCCTGCGCCAGCATGGGGGCCTCCACCGCAGGTATCGGCATGAAGCCCTTGCGCAAACGTGACTTCCCGGTTGAGCAGGCCCGGCGCTTCCTCGAACCCGGTCCGATCGTGCTGGTCAGCACCGCCTGGCAAGGCCAGCGCAACCTGATGACGATGGGCTGGCACATGGTGATGGGCTTCTCGCCCTCGCTGGTGGCCACCTACCTGTGGAACGAGAACCATAGCTTCAGCCTGGCCCGCAGCAGCGGCGAATGCG
>NZ_JBFTNR010000465.1:0-3433 GCF_056665995.1 Stenotrophomonas sp. 05L44_2 | reverse complement strand
GCCCGGAGACCTGCTGGTCTACGACCCGGACGCCGAGGGCGATGCCCCCGGCGATGAAGAATGAGCGCGCGGCGCATGTTCATCGGTGGCGCACGCGCTGCTGCCTAGACTGGCCACTCGCCCGTCCCAGGAGTACGCCATGACCCTGCGTTCCGTTGTGACTGCCACGCTGCTGGCGGGCCTGTTCGCTGGCTGCGCCAGCAGCACACCGCGGCCCGATCCGGGCGCCGATGCGCCGCGTCATCCGTCGATCGCCGCTGATGCCAGCCCGGTGCCTGCCTTCACCGGCGGGGGCGCCGGCTGGTCCATCGAGATCGCCTCCACCGGCAAGGGCAACCACGATGCCACGCTCACTGTTGCTGGCCGCAGCAGCGCTGGAACGCTGCGCTACCTCGGCCAGCCGGCCGGTGCGCCCAGTTCGTTGACGGTACTCAACGGTGAGCTGGGCACGCAGCCCACCATCGTCGAGATCAAGCGCGAGCCCTGCCGCAACGCCGAAGGCGTGGATACGTCGGCCAGCGTGCAGGTGACTGTCGAGGGCCAACCACAACGCCGCGGCTGCGGCTTCCTGGCCGTGTACTGACTGGCACACGCATGATCCACATCCCTGTGCTGGAGACACCGCGCCTGCGCCTGCGCGCGCAATGCCTGGATGACTTCCCGGTGTATGCCGCGTTCCTGGCCTCGCCCCGTGCGCGCGGCATGGGCGGGCCGTTCGCTGAGGTCGCCGCGTGGGGGCAGTTCTGCCACGACCTGGCCAGCTGGCATCTGTTCGGCCACGGCGCGTTGATGATCGAGCGCCGCGACACGGGCGAGTGTATCGGCCAGGTCGGCATCAACCATGGCCCGCTGTTTCCGGAACAGGAACTGGGCTGGTTGCTGTATGCCGGGCAGGAAGGGCAGGGTTTCGCCAGCGAGGCGGCGGCGGCGCTGCGTGATTGGGCGTTCGTGGTGCGCGGATTGCCGACGCTGGTGAGCTACATGGCAGCGGACAACCACGCCTCGCAGGCAGTGGCGGTCCGCCTCGGCGGCGTGTTGGATGCGCAGGCGGTGCGCAGCGATCCGGATGACCTGGTGTTCCGCTATCCGCGCTGATGAGTGACGGTCACCGCGGCGCGGGGGCGCTGCACGCGGGAATGCCAACTACGGCCACTGCGTGAAGAAGGCGCCAGCAGCCATCCACGTATCGGTCACCGCGTCGAGCAGACGCTGGACACCCATCTGTTGAAGGAACTGCCCATGACCACGCTCACCCTTCCCGAACTGGCCAAGAAGATGGCCGGCATCGATTTCACCATGCTGCAGACCCATGCCGGCGGCCAGATCGCTGGCCGCCCGATGAGCAACAACGGCGATGTGGACTACGACGGCGACAGCTGGTTCTTCACCATGGAAAACACCGACATGGTGCGCGAGATCAGCGCCGACCCGAACGTGGCGCTGGGCCTGACCGGCAGCAAGTCGCTGCTGGGCAAGCCACCGCTGTTCGTGCACGTGCAGGGCAGGGCAGAGCTGATCCGCGATCGCGCCACGATGGCCCAGCATTGGGTGAAGGACCTGGAGCGGTGGTTCGAGCAGGGCGTGGATACGCCGGGTCTGGTGCTGATCCACGTACACGCCAGCCGCATCCATTACTGGGATGGCGAGGACCAAGGCGAGATCGTGGTCTGATCGCGGGGGCCGCACAGGGCCCCTGCACAGTGCTGCCGCAGCTCAGGAATGTACAGGCGTGCCGGACCACGCGGCCAGTTCCGGTGCCAGCGCATGTTCAACGGCGCGGCGCAGCAGTGCCGGGGCCACGTAATGGCGATGGGCGCTGTCTATCATGGCCATGTAGAAGCGGCCAAACGCATTGAGCGTCTGCACGCGCGAGCCCAGGCTGATCTGGACCTGGCCGTCCTCGCAGAACTGCACGCGCACGCTGCTGCGGAAGCGGAGATGGCGGTCGTCTGCGCCGAGCAGCACTTCGGCACACCGGTCTTCCGCATCTACTCGGGCATCCAGCACCGGGAAACGTCCGCCGAACACGCGGCTGCGGTCGGTGGACAGCAGCGACGACACCGGGCAGCCCAGCGGCGAGGTGCGCAGACGCAGTGGTGCAACCAGACGATTGCGCAGGGCCATCAAGCGGCCGACGCCCGCCGGCGGGTTGCGCAGGAACCCGTCCAGTATGTCGGCCAGCAGGGCGGAGGCCGATCGATGGCGGGTCTGCCCGCCGTGCAGGGTCAGCGTGGTCGTGTCGTTGTAGTGACCGTGCGGCAGGGCGCTGGCGAGCATTCCCGCTGAAGGCGACGACGCGCTGCTGCAGACCGGGTACGCCGGCGTCGCCCGCTCCACGAATCCGCGCAGTGGCTCCAGGCTGAAGCGACGCAGCGGCCCCAGCAACGTGCGCGTCTGCACGCACAGGCGTGCGCGCAGGCTGGGCGCTGCCGCCTGCAGTGACAGTTGCAGCAACGGCGTGGCGGCAAGTGTGGTTGCGCTGGGCCAGTGCGCTGCTGGCAGCACGTCGGTCAGGCTGGGAATGTCCGCGGCGTTTGCCTGTGCCAGTGCGCGCGCCTGCGCGCTCATCGCCCCGGCCAGCTCATTGCTGTGGCACGAGAGCGCGAACAGGGCAGGGTGGGCCGGACTGTTCGAGGCGAACTGGTGCCAGGTGCCACCACCAAAGCGCACGGTGAACAGGCAATCGGGCGGGATGCGGACACGACGCAGCGACCGCAGGAAGTGCGAGGGATCGTCCGCCAGCTGCTGATCGGATGCGCTGGCAAACCGCAGCTCGGCACCGGCACTGCCGGCGATGGCGGTGAACATGCGCGGCCCGGCATGGCGGTGGAAGGGATGGCCGCCGGCACCCACCCCGAAGCTGTACAGCGATGACGGATCGCCGTGCTGCAGGTGCATGCCACCCAACCGTGCCGAGGGCTCGTCCAGCGCATCGATGAAGGCCGGGTGGTGGCGCTGGCGCTGGCTGGCATCGCTCACCAGCGCGTCGCCGGCACCGATGCCGAGCTGCGCGATCAGTGTGACTTCCACCGGGCCACCGCCGTCGTGTGCCGGAAGCTGGATACTCGGAAACGAACGGCTGGTGCGGGTCGAACCGGGCATCGCAGTGCTCCTCAGCGGGCGGGTGTCTTGCGGCGTGCGCGCGCTTCGCGCTTCAGCGGGCCGCCGACCGGACAGACTTCGGCAGCCCAGGAAAACAGCGTGTTGGCCAGGCGGTCGGGCACCTGCCGGAAGTACACGAACTGGCCGCGCTTCTCGCGTTCGATCAGGCCGGCGTCTTCCAGGATGCGCAGGTGGCTGGAGAGTGCCGGCTTGCTGAAATCGAAGCGCTCGGCCAGCTCGCCGGCGCTGAGCTCGCCGGCGCTGAGGTAGGCCAGGATCTGCCGGCGTGCGGTGGAGGCCAGGGCTTCGAAGATGCGGTCCATGGTTGCAG
>NZ_JBFTNR010000464.1:0-3436 GCF_056665995.1 Stenotrophomonas sp. 05L44_2 | reverse complement strand
GGGACGGATCGGCAGTGGTGTTCATGGCGGGCATAAAAAAAGGACACGGCAAGCTTGTGCTGCCGTGTCCTCCTTCGTCAACGCAGGGCTCAGCCGCGCTTGCGGCCTGCCGGCGCCTTGTCCTTGGCGCTGGCCACCTCGGTGCTCGCGCTTTCGGCGGCCGGCGCGGGGCTGGCGTCGGCGTAGATCAGCTTCTCCATGCCCTGGATGCGGGCCATCGCCGGCGCGGTCTGCGCCCGGAAGGCCACCAGCTCGGCGCCCTTCAGCGGCTCCGGCGGCGGCATGGTCACCGTCAGCGGGTTGCGGTGCTCGCCATTGACGCGGAATTCGTAGTGCAGGTGCGGGCCGGTCGCCAGGCCGGTCGAGCCGACGTAGCCGATCACCGTGCCCTGGGCCACGCGCTGGCCATTCTTGATCCCGGCAAAGCGCGACATATGGCCGTACAGGGTGGTGTGGCCACGGCCGTGGTCGAGGATCACCACGTTGCCATAACCGCGCTGCACGCCGACGAACTGCACCCGCGCATCGCCGGCGGCCATGATCGGGGTACCGGTGCGCGCGGCGTAGTCCACGCCCTTGTGCATGCGCATCTTGCCCAGCACCGGGTGTTTGCGCGCGCCGAAGGTCGAACTCAGCCGTGCGAACGGGATCGGCATGCGGATGAAGCTCTTCTTCAGCGAACGGCCGCTGATGTCGTAGTACTCGGACTTGCCGTTGCGGTCGAAGCGGAAGCCGGAATAGGTCTTGCCGCCGGTGGTGAAGGTCGCCGCCAGGATCTTGCTGGTATCGACCTTCTCGCCCTCGCGCCAGGTCTCATCCATCACCACGCTGAAGCGGTCGCCCGGCTGCAGGTCCTTGGAGAAGTCGATGTCGTACTTGAAGATGTCGTCGGTCATCGTCGCGATCGCCGACGGTGACAGTCCGGCGCGGCGCGCGGCCGCATACAGCGAACTGGTGATCTCGCCGCTGGTGACCACCGTGCGCGTGGATGTCTCGCGCTTGGTCACCGTTTCCTTGATGTCATCGCCGCTCAGGCTCAGTTCGACCCGGTTGTCGGCATCGCGGTCGAAGCGGATGCTGCGCAGGTCACCGGACAGCGGCATGTCGAAGGCGATCTCGGCACCCGGGCGCAGCTTGGTCAGCGATTCGCGCGCACCCGGATGGTCCAGCACCCGGTGCAGGGTCGTGGCGGAGATGCCGGCCTTGTCGAACAGGTCGCTCAGGGTCTGCCCGCGCTGCACCCGCAGCACCTGCCAGCTGTCGCCGGGGATCTGCTGCTGGCGGGCCATTGCCAACGGCGGCAACGGCAGTGCCAGGCTGGTGTKGCTGTCGGCGTAGGGCGCATCGATGGTGTGCGAGAAGCCCGGCACGATCGTGGCCACCAGCGCGCCAATGGTCACAAACAGGCTGGCGTGCATCCAATGACGCCGCGTCCAGCGCTCATTGAACGCAGCGGGAAGGTGTTGCCTCAGCTTCCGGTGCAGGGCGTTGTCGTGCAGGACGTGGAGTCGTTCCTGGAAGCGCTGCTTGCGAGCGCGGCCTTGATCGGAATTGAGCATCAGATGTCGGTCTCTGGCTGACCCGGGAACGCGGGCCCAAACGCCGGTAACATAGACACCTAACAAATTCGCGTCAAACCCTTGTGCCTATTGGCTTTTGTGAAGCCGATCGGGTTAACTTCGCTTTAACACCCCACATAAGAAACGGCGTTKCCGGGAGTAGTCACGTGTCCTCGATTGAAGAAGCCCTTGCCCTGATCGGCCGCGGTGCCGACGAGATCCTCAAGCTCGAGGATCTGCGCGCGCGCCTGCAGGAAGGCCGCCCGCTGCGCATCAAGGCCGGCTTCGACCCCACCGCGCCTGACCTGCACCTGGGCCACACGGTGCTGCTGAACAAGATGCGTCAGTTCCAGGACCTSGGCCACCAGGTSATTTTCCTGATCGGCGACTTCACCGGCATGATCGGCGACCCATCCGGCAAGAGCCTGACGCGCAAGCCGCTCAGCCGTGACGACGTGCTGGCCAACGCCCGTACCTACGAGGAACAGGTGTTCAAGGTGCTGGACCGCAGCCGCACCGAGGTCCGCTTCAATTCGGAGTGGTTCGGCAAGATGAGCGCGGCCGACATGATCCGCCTGGCCGGCCAGCACACCGTGGCACGCATGCTCGAGCGCGACGACTTCGCCAAGCGCTATGCCGCCCAGCAGTCCATCGCCATCCACGAATTCCTGTACCCGCTGGTGCAGGGCTACGACTCGGTGGCCCTGGAAGCGGACGTCGAGCTGGGCGGTACCGACCAGAAGTTCAACCTGCTGATGGGCCGTGGCCTGCAGGAACACCACGGCCAGAAGCCGCAGGTGGTGCTGACCATGCCGCTGCTGGAAGGCCTGGACGGCGTCAACAAGATGTCCAAGTCGCTGGGCAACTATATCGGCATCAGCGAGCCGGCCATCGACATCGTCACCAAGACCATGAAGGTCGATGATGCCCTGATGTGGCGTTGGATCGAGCTGCTGTCCTTCGATATCAGCCAGGCCGAAGCGGCCTCCCTGCGCGAGCAGATCGCCGCCGGCCTGAATCCGCGCGTGGTCAAGCTGCGCCTGGCCCGTGAACTGGCTACCCGATTCCACGATGCCGCAGCGGCAGAGCAGGCGATTGCCGGCTGGGAAGCTGCCGTTACCGGGCAGGGCGACATCACCCAGCTGCCGCTGCAGGATGTGGCCATCCCGGCCGAGGGCCTGCGCATCGCGGCCCTGCTGACCGCCGCCGGCCTGACCCCGAGCAACTCCGAGGCCAACCGCAAGCTCAAGGAGCGTGCGGTGAAGGTGGACGGTGAAGTGGTGGAAGACGGCCAACAGGTACTGCAGCCCGGCTTCGAGGGGCTGCTGCAGGTCGGCAAGCGCACCTTCGCCCGCGTGCGCCTGGTCGCTGCCTGACCGGAGGCAGGGGCCGGCGCAGCCGGCCCCTGCTTCTGCTCCTGCAGAGCGGCGCTGACGCTCTGCCGCTGTTTGCGGGGCCTGTGGCGGCGCCTTTGCATGAACGGATGCAACATCCGATGAAAAAAGTTGCCACACCCCCTTCACAAAGGCCGCGAATAGGGACATACTTTCCCTCCCCCGTCGCAGGGGTCGCCAACAAGGGGCTTCAGCGACACAAGGCACGCCACCACCGACGAACGAGATGATCGAACGAAAGGTGTTGACGGACTCGAAAAGTCCGGCATAATAGGCGGCTCGCTACGAAGGAAACTTCGCAGCACACGGGAACGGCGCTGAGGCCACTTCCCCGGATCTTTGAAAGTATGCGCAGGTATCTTGTGAAGGCGCCTGCAGGAAGGATGATTGTCCATCTTGCAGACGTTTGATCAAGCAACTATTAATTGTTTTAAAGCAAGCGATACGTTGCCAGAATCATTCATCTGCAGCTTTAAATTTTTG
>NZ_JBFTNR010000463.1:0-3442 GCF_056665995.1 Stenotrophomonas sp. 05L44_2 | reverse complement strand
GGATGCGGCTGCCAAGCCCCCATGGATGGGTTCACGGCGTCCCCGCACTCCGACACCGCCTCGCCATCCCACGGGATGCACGCTTTTGACGTTGAATTTGACGTCAGCTTCGGCGGGTGCAGGGCGCAGCCCTGCCGACCAACCCTCAGTGCAGCAGGGCAGCCACCGCCGCGCGGAACCCCGCCTGTGCCTGCCCCGATTCGGGCGTGTGATGCAGCTGCCGTACCGCACGTGCCAGTCGCGCTGCACCCACGAACCCGCAGCTGGCCTGCAACCGGTGCAGCTGGCTGCGCAGCTGGCGCTCGTCATGCTGGTCCACCGCCTGTTCGACCGCATCGCGCACGCCCGGCAGTTCGGCCAGGAACAGCTCGCGCAGGGCGATCAGGTGGTTGCGTTGGCCATTGAGCGCGGCCAGGGCGGCGGTTTCGTCCCAGTCCTCCAGGGCCAGCTCGACCGCCGCCGGCGGCACCGTGGAACCGGCGGGGCTGTTGACCAGCGCACGACGGACCGCCTTCAGCAGTTGGTCGCGGCCCAGCGGCTTGACCAGGGTGTCGCTGAAACCCGCCTCGCGCAGGCGGGCGTGAATGGCAGCATCGCCGTCGGCGGTATGCGCCAGCGCCGGGGTGTCCGGGTGCGAGCGGCGCAGCTGGTGCAACAGCTGGGCACCATTGCCATCCGGCAGGTTGACGTCGATCAGCCACAGATCGTGGGCACCGGGCTCGGCGCGCGCGAGGGCGCTGGCCAGTGAGTCGGCGGTATCCACATCCGCTGGTAACGTTTCCAACGCCGCTTTGAAAAAACCGCGGCTGATGATGTCGTCCTCGACAAGCAGGAAGCGGGGTCGACTGGCCCGCGGGGTCATCTGCATCAGGGCTGCCTCCATGTCAGCTGGGGTCAATCATCAAGCACGGCGGCGGCGGGCGCAAGCGGCCAGCGGCCCCGCTGGTCAGGATCTGCGACAATACGCCCCCACTTTTGCCCGCAGCCTGTTGCCACGTGGCCCGATCCCGCTCCCGCATCGACCGTACTCCCTTCCAGACCGAGATCCTCGACCTCAGCCATGATGGTCGCGGTGTTGCCCGCCGTGAAGGCGAGGGCGGCAAGGTCACCTTCATCAGCGGCGCCCTGCCTGGCGAAGTGGTGATGGCCGAACAGACCGCCCGCAGCCGCCACTTCGATGAGGCGCGCACGGTGGAAGTGCTGCAGGCCTCGCCGCAGCGGGTGACCCCCAATTGCCCGCATTTCGGCACCTGCGCCGGCTGCGTGCTGCAGCACCTGGACGAAGACCAGCAGATCSTCGCCAAGCAGCGCGTGCTGATGGASAACYTSGAGCGCATCGGCCATGTGAAGCCGGGCACCGTGCTGCCGCCGCTGGTGGGTGACAGCTGGGGCTACCGCCGCAAGGGCCGGTTCTCGGTGCGCCGGGTCGAGAAGAAGGACAAGACCCTGGTCGGCTTCCGCGAGCAGGACCCGCGCTTCGTCGCAGACCTGCAGCAGTGCCTGACCGTGATCCCGGAAATCGGCACCAAGGTGGAGGTGCTGTCGACCTTCATCGAATCCCTGGATGGCAAGCGCGACATCCCGCAGATCGAGTTCATCGCCGGTGACCAGGCCGTGGTGCTGACCGTGCGCCACCTGCAGCCGCTGAGTGATGCCGATCGGGCCGCCTGGGCGGCCTTTGGCCAACAGCACGGTTTTGTCATCTACCTGCAGTCGGGCGGCGTGGATACCGTGCAGCCGCTGGACGGGCAGGGCGTGGCGCTTTCGTTCCGGCTGGCGCCGTGGGATGTCGAACTGGCGTTCCGTCCGCTGGATTTCATCCAGGTCAATGCCAAGCTCAACGAGAAGATGATCGCCCACGCGCTGGACCTGCTTGAACCGGGTGCCGACGAGCGCGTGCTGGACCTGTTCTGTGGCCTGGGCAACTTCACCCTGCCGCTGGCGCGCAAGGTGCGCGAAGTGGTGGGCGTGGAAGGTGATGCCGGGCTGGTGGCGCGTGCGCGTGAGAACGCCGAGCGCAACGGGCTGGCCAACGCGCAGTTCTACAGCGCCGACCTCACCCAGGACCAGCGCAGCACGGCATGGATGCGCCAGGGCTTTGACAAGCTGCTGCTGGATCCGCCGCGTTCGGGCGCCATCGAAGTGCTGCAGCAGCTGCCGTTGAAGCAGTTCAAGCGCATCGTCTATGTCAGCTGCCATCCGGGCTCGCTGGCCCGCGATGCCGGCTACCTGGTCAACGAACAGGGCTTCACCCTGGTCAGCGCCGGTGCGATGGACATGTTCCCGCATACCGCGCACGTGGAAAGCATCGCGGTGTTCGAAAAGCGCTGATGCCTGCAGCGCCGGGGGCTGCCCGGCGCCTGCCTTGCCGCTTGCAGGCAGGCAATGCGGTCAGTCGGCCGGTGCGTTCTGCCACTGGCCGTCCACGCGCACGAAGGCCATGGACTGCTCGCCATGCTCGCTGCCGTCGCCTGCGCGCACGGTGCATTCGATGGCGGCCCTGTCGCTGGCGACCTCGCAGTTCCTCACTTCCTGCACCTGCAGGGTGCCGGCAGCCTGTTCGAAGCGTGCGCGCAGGGCTGGGTCGGCCTGCTGCTGCGCCTGCCCGGCGATCCGTTCGCGCAACAGCGCCTGCACCCTTTCCCGGGGCGGCGCCGGTACGGGCACATTGCGCTGGTCAGGCAGTGTCCACGCGCCATCCACCAGCGCCAGCCGCAGCAGCTGTGGTCGCGAGTTGATGCCTGCGCTGGCGGTGGCGATGCAATCGACGGCGTCGCCGGCCTCGGCGGGGGCACAGCTGTCCAGGGTCTGCAGACGGGGCCGGAACGTCTCGGCAACCAGGCGACTGCTGTCGCTGGCGGGGCGATCGGCAACGGCCTGGTCGAACATCCGGTCCATCGCAGCCTGTGCCTGCTGCAGCGAAGGTACGGTCGCCGATCCGGCGCTGGCAACGGCGCACGGCAGCAGCGCCGACAGGGCAAGACAGCGACGAAGGCGATGGGAAAGCGTCATGAGCGACCATTCCATGGTTGGGGGGCCGCGCAGTGTAGTCCTGCCCGTCGCCGCGCCGATAGGCAGCGTCTGGCGTGAGCCGCATACTGTGCCCATGGGCATCGAAATCGAACGCAAATTCCTCGTCACCCATGATGGGTGGCGCACCGCCGCGCACAGGGTCATCCCGATGGCGCAGGGCTACATCAACGATCTGGGCGCACTCGACCGCGGCACCCAGAACGCCTCGGTGCGGGTCCGCATTGAAGGCGACAAGGCCGCGCTGAACCTGAAGTCGCGCACCCTGGGCCATACCCGGCAGGAGTTCGACTATCCGATTCCGGTGCAGGATGCGCGCGACCTGCTGGCGCTGTGCGTCGGCGGCCTGATCGACAAGCGCCGCCATCTGGTCGAGTACGCCGGCCTGACCTGGGAAGTGGACGAGTTCCTC
>NZ_JBFTNR010000462.1:0-3449 GCF_056665995.1 Stenotrophomonas sp. 05L44_2 | reverse complement strand
ACGTTGTAACGATGGGGTCGTTAAAACGTCGGCTCGATCAAAGCCCCGCCGTGTGCGATGCGGTCGTAGCAGGCGCGCACGACCTCTTCGCCGTACTTCAGCTCCAGCCGGCGCACGATGAAATGGCCGCGGGCCAAGTCCTGGTAGTAGTCGGTGAACATGGTGTTGAGCGTCGCGCCGGCCGCCGCACCGACGATTGGTACCGCCTGCGCGGCAAACTTCTCGGTGACCACCACGCCGAAACGGGCGGCGACCTTTTCCACCAGCTTGGCCAGCAGCTTGCCGGCTTCCTTCGGCGCCACGCCCAGGGTCAGGTCGCGCCCGGTCACCACGCGCCCGGCCAGTTCGGCCGAGAGGTGGCGCATGACATCGGTGGTGAAACCACGGGCGAGGTAGTAGCCGGTCTCGCTGGCATCGTCGCGCGGCGAATTGCCACCCAGTGCGAACACCTCCAGGCAGGCCTGGCGGGTGCTGAACTGCGATAGATCGAAGCCTTCGCTGCGGGCGACGTCGGCTACCGCGCGCATCATGATCGTGGTCGATACCGGCAGCTCGATGAACAGCGCAGCGAAACCGAACGCCCCACCCACCGCACCGGACGTCGCCGCCGCCAGCTTGTGCCAACGTGTCGAGGCGCCCTTGCCAGGGGTGTTGTCCATGCTCCACAGCGCGGCCTGCACGGATTTGGACAGCGCCGCCTGCACCGCACCGTGGATGCGGTTGGACACCGAGGTGGGAAGCGCCTTCACCGCGAACTCCAGCGGCGTTCCGACCAGGTTGGCCATGCGCGCGGTGATCGTGGGTGCTTCCAACAGTGCTACCGACCGCTGCAGGTCAGACCAGTCACCAGCGTCGTGGGCGATATCGCGGGGCAGCAGGATGGGCTCGTTCATGCGGCCGATCTTAGCGCCAGGGAGTTGAACGCAGGGTGGTGCCGGCCGCTGGACGACAACCCTGCGCCGCCGGCTGGGATCAGGCCATTGCCGGCCAGCGGCCGGCACCAACCCTCACGGGCTCGGCAGCCCCGACAGCGCGCCCATGAACTGGCGGTAGTGGCGCAGCTCGTTGATCGAATCGTGCACATCGCTCAGTGCGGTGTGGTTGCTGTTCTTGCCCACGCCCGCAGCCACGCTTGGCGCCCAGCGCTTGGCCAGTTCCTTCACCGTGGACACGTCCAGGTTGCGGTAGTGGAAGTACTTTTCCAGCCGCGGCATCTGCCGGTGCAGGAAGCGGCGGTCCTGGCAGATGGAGTTGCCCGACATCGGTGACACGCCGGCCGGAATCCACTGCGCCAGGAAGGCCACGGTCTGCGCTTCGGCCTGGCCAAGCGTGGTGGTGCTGTCGATGACGCGCTGCCACAGGCCCGAACGACGATGCTGGTTGCGGTTCCACTCGTCCATCGCTTCCAGCGTTTCCAGCGGATGATGGATGGCGAACTCCGGGCCCTCGGCCAGCACGTTGAGCTGGGCATCGGTGACCACGGTGGCGATCTCGATGATCGAATCGTTGTCGGTATCCAACCCGGTCATTTCCAGGTCGATCCAGATCAGCCGCTCGTTGGCCGCGCCGTTCTCTGCCATCGTGTCGCCTCGTTGCTGGGCAGGCACGAGGCCGGCCGGTAATGGAAAGTGGCGGCCATCATACCCTTTCGCCACTCAGCCCTCGCCAGCGTGGTCCTCCAGCAGCAGCGGCGGCTTGCCACGCTTGGCCCTGAAGTAGTTGGTCAGCCGGTTGCCCGCTTCCTTGGCCAGCACGCCGGCATGGACCTCCACCCGGTGATTGTGGCGGGCATCAGCGACCAGATCGAACACGCTGCCGCAGGCGCCGGTCTTGGGGTCGCTGGCACCGTAGACCAGGCGCGCCACGCGTGCGTGCACGATAGCCATCGCACACATCGCGCACGGCTCCAGGGTGACATACAGGGTGCTGCCGATCAGGCGGTGATTGGCCAGCATCCGCCCGCCCTCGCGCATGGCCACGATCTCGGCATGCGCGCTGGGATCGTGCGAGGCAATGTTGAGGTTCCAGCCCTCGCCCAGCAGCTGACCGTCGGCACCCACCAGCACCGCACCGACCGGGATCTCGTCAAACTCGCGTTGCGCACGTTCGGCCAATGCCAATGCGTGGCGCATCCAGTGTTCGTCGGCGTCGTGCACGGGCACGCCCAGGGTGTCGGTCATGGTGGTTCTCGAATTCGAACAGTACGGCGCGACCGCAGTGTAGCGCAGGCCTCTGCGACCACGTCGACCGCGCCTCGCAGGCCGCCTCCAAACGGCATTTCCCCTCCAATTCCGGCCGCTATACTTGGGTGCACTTGCGAAGCACCTTGGACATGCCCATGACCACCCTGCGCCCCTCCCGCGCCACCGATGGCGACGCTCTCGTCGATCTCTGGCGCCGCGCCGTCGACGCCACCCATGATTTCCTCAGTACCGAAGACCGTCGGGCTATCGATGCTGAAGTTGCCGGCTTCCTGCCACAGGCCCCGATGGTCGTGGCCGTCGGCGACCAGGACCAGCCGCAGGGTTTCATGCTGATCGACGGCTCGCACATGGAAGCGTTGTTCATCGATCCCGACGTGCGCGGAACCGGTATCGGCCGCCAGCTGCTGCAGCATGCGCTGGCACTGCAGCCGCAACTGACCACCGACGTCAATGCGCAGAATGCGCAGGCCGTGGGCTTCTATCGGCGCATGGGTTTCATCGAAACCGGACGCTCGCCGGTGGATTCGCAGGGTCGTCCGTATCCCCTCATCCACCTGCGCCATCCAGGCTGATCGGCGGTTGGAACGCCGGCCGTTCCCCGGTCAGGCAACCACGTCGAACGYCGGCGAGTAACGCACCTCCCCCTGTGCCATCGGTGGCTGCAGGCACAGGGCCTGGAAATACGCCGCCGGCACGCCGGGTAGTACCAGATCCGGCACGGCACGGAAGCCGAAGCGCCCGTAGTAGGCCGGCTCGCCCAACAGCACGCAGCCGCGCGCGCCCCTCTTGCGCAGAGCCTCGATCGCGGCCCGCATCAATGCCGTGCCCACGCCGCGCCCCTGCTGCTGCGGCAGCACCGAAATCGGCCCGAGCCCGAACCAGCCCTGGCTGTCGTCCTGCACGCTGACCGGGGACAGCGCGACATGACCCACCAGTTGGCCCRCATCCTCTGCCACCAGCGAGATGCTCAGCTCGCCACGCTCACGCAATGCGTCGACGATGTGGTGTTCGGTGTGGCTGCTGTGCAGCGCGTTACGGAAGGCCGCCTCGGTCAGGAAGTGGATTCCAGCAGCGTCTGCGGGCAGTTCAGGGCGGATGGAGAGCATCGTCGGCACGTCGTCGGAACGGAGTAAGCACCTTGATCATGCCGCATCGAGGAAGCAACGGCCCGCGCCTGATGCCCGTACCCCACCTGTGAAATCCGGATACGAATCACAGTTCGCTGCATCCAATCCAGTTTGATAG
>NZ_JBFTNR010000461.1:0-4876 GCF_056665995.1 Stenotrophomonas sp. 05L44_2 | reverse complement strand
TTGCTGTAGTCGGCCGAGGCGATCCACAGGCGCAGGATGTCCGCGCCCAGCTTGTTCATGATTTCCTGCGGCTCGATGCCGTTGCCCAGCGACTTGGACATCTTGCGGCCGTGCTCGTCCACGGTGAACCCGTGGGTGAGGCACTGCTTGTACGGCGCGCGCTTGTCGATGGCCACGCCGGTCAGCAGCGAGGACTGGAACCAGCCGCGATGCTGGTCCGAACCTTCCAGGTACAGGTCGGCCGGCTTGCCGAAGCCACGGGCAGCCAGCACCGCTTCGTGGGTCACGCCCGAGTCGAACCAGACATCAAGGATGTCGGTGACCTTCTCGTAGTCGGCCGCTTCAGCGCCCAGCAGTTCGGCCGCGTCCAGCGAATACCACACGTCGATGCCTTCAGCCTGCACGCGGTCGGCCACCTGCTGCATCAGCTCCACCGAACGCGGGTGGATCTCGCCGGTCTGGCGATGGGTGAACAGTGCAATCGGAACGCCCCACGTGCGCTGGCGCGAGATGGTCCAGTCCGGGCGGCCGTCGACCATGCTCTGGATGCGCGCCTTGCCCCACGTCGGGAACCAGCCGACGGTATCGATGGCGGCCAGCGCATCGCTGCGCAGGTTGGCCTTGTCCATCGAGATGAACCACTGCGGGGTGGCGCGGAACACCACCGGCGTCTTGTGCCGCCAGCAGTGCGGGTAGCTGTGGCGGATCTCGACGAAGGCCAGCAGCGCGCCGCTGTCGCGCAGCACCTGCACGATCGCCTCCTGCGCCTTCCACAGGTGCTGGCCCGCCAGCACCACCTCGCCTGCCGGCGGCGTCGATTCCAGGTAGACGCCACGGCCGTCAACCGGGGTCACCTGGCCGGCGTTGTACTTGTCCAGCAGGCCGTACTKCTGGCTGACCACGWAGTCTTCCTGGCCGTGGCCSGGGGCGGTRTGCACCGCACCGGTACCGTCCTCGTCGGACACGTGTTCGCCGTTGAGCACGAGGATCTCGCGCTCCGGGTAGAACGGATGGATCAGCAGCTGGTTTTCCAGCGCCGAACCTTCGGCCTCACCGTGCAGCACCACCGCGTCCACGCCGTAGCGCTGCAGCGAGCGCTCGGCCAGTGCAGCGGCCAGCACCAGCCAACGGCGCTTGCCGTTGTGCGCCGGGCCTTCGGCCAGCACGTAGCGGATGTCCGCGCCCAGCGATACCGCCAGCGAGGCCGGCAGCGTCCACGGGGTGGTGGTCCAGATCGGCACGGCCACTTCCACGTCGGCCGGCACGCTTACGCCGAACGCCTGCGCCACGGCCTGCGCATCGCGCGCGGTGTAGGCCACGTCGATCGCCGGCGAGGTCTTTTCCTGGTATTCGATCTCGGCCTCGGCCAACGCCGAACCGCAATCGAAGCACCAGTACACCGGCTTGGCGCCGCGCAGCAGGTGGCCGTTGGCGATGACCTTGGACAGCGCGCGGATCTCGTTGGCCTCGAAATCGAAGCTCAGGGTCTTGTACGGGTTGTCCCAGTCGCCGGTGACGCCCAGGCGCTTGAAGTCGGCGCGCTGGATGTCGATCTGCTCCTCGGCGAACTCGCGGCACTTCTGCCGGAACGCGACCGCATCGAGCTTCACCCCGACCTTGCCCCACTTCTTTTCCACCGCGATTTCGATCGGCAGGCCATGGCAGTCCCAGCCCGGCACATAGGGCGCATCGAAGCCGGCCAGGTAGCGCGACTTGACGATGATGTCCTTGAGGATCTTGTTGACCGCATGGCCCAGGTGGATGCGCGCATTGGCGTACGGCGGGCCGTCATGCAGCACGAACAGCGGGCGGCCGGCGGCGTTGTCGCGCAGCTGCTGGTAGAGCCCCTGCTCTTCCCAGCGCGCCAGAATGCCCGGCTCGCGCTTGGGCAGGTCGCCGCGCATCGGGAATTCGGTGGCCGGCAGGTTGAGGGTGGTCTTGTAGTCCTGGCTCACGCAGTGGCTCGCAATCTATGTTCGGAAAGGATGGCACGCGCCTGTTCGGCGTCGCGGTGCATCTGGTCGGTCAGCGCCGCCAGATCGTTGAATTTCTCTTCGTCACGCAGTTTGGCAACGAATTCGACTTCGATGTGACGCCCGTACAGGTCGCCCTGGAAATCAAACAGGTGCGCCTCCAGCAGCGGCTCCACGCCGTCCACGGTCGGCCGGGTACCGAAACTGGACACCGACGGCCACGGCTGGTCGAACACCCCGTGCACCCAGGTCGCGTAGATGCCCGACAGTGCCGGGGTCTTCGGGAAACGCAGGTTGGCGGTGGGGAAGCCCAGCGTACGGCCGAGCTGGCGCCCGCGCACGACCCGCCCGCTGATCGAGTACGGGCGACCGAGCAGGTCGCCGACGCGGGCGAAGTCGCCTTCCTGCAGCAGCTGGCGGATACGGGTGCTGGAGATGCGGTCACCATGCAGGTCGACCGCTTCAATCTCGCCGGCGCTGAAACCGAGCTCGGCGCCCAGCGCCTGCAGCAGGGCCAGATC
Organism: Stenotrophomonas sp. 05L44_2; assembly: GCF_056665995.1. NCBI lineage: Bacteria > Pseudomonadati > Pseudomonadota > Gammaproteobacteria > Lysobacterales > Lysobacteraceae > Stenotrophomonas > Stenotrophomonas sp. 05L44_2. Next base: position 2,382 of record NZ_JBFTNR010000461.1, on the reverse strand, counting down.
GCCACGGCGACGGTTGCCGAAACAGAACTCCGGCCCGATCCACACCTCGCGGGCGTTCAGGCGCTGCGCCAGCAGCTGGCGCACGAAGGTTTCGGCGGGCATCGCCGCCATCGCCGCGTCGAAGCGCAGCAGGCCGATCGCATCAACGCCCAGTTCGTGCAGGATCTCGACCTTGCTGCGTGCCAGGGTCAACCGCGGCGGCGGCGTACCCTGGGCGAAGAACTCACGCGGCAAGGGCTCGAAGGCCACCGCCACCGCAGCCACACCCAAGGCGCGCGCACGCGCGACCGCGTGCCGCACCAGCGCACGATGGCCCAGGTGGAGGCCGTCGAATGCACCGATGCAGACCACGCTTCCGTTGGGGAACAGCTCCCCGCCCTCGACGCTTCTGAACAGCCTGCTCATCAACTCTCGTTCCGGCCGGCCGAAGCCCGCCCCTTCAATGGTGTAACCCTGAAGTATAGCCGCCGGGAGCCACGATCAATGCCCACGCAGGTCGCGCGGACGGAAGCCCATCGCCACCATCGCAAGCAGATAGGTCAGCCCGCCACCGCCGACCAGCAGGCCGAGCGCGCCGATCCGTTCCCACACGCCCATCGACGAGAAGCCCGGCAGCCAGTACAGCAGGGCCAGCAGCACGCCGACCATCGCCGTGCACGCCAGCAGCAGGCGCAGCAGGTAGCCACCCCAGCCCGGACGCCGCTGGTAGACATCGGTCTTGCCCAGCCAGTACCAGAGCAGCCCCAGGTTCAGGTAACTGGACAGCGCGCTGGCGATGCCCAGCGCCAGGTGCAGGCACCTTCAGCAGCGCGAACGCCGGCAGGCCGAAGCTCAGGCCGTACACCGACAGCGCCGTCATGCGGGTGTCGAAGGCGGTGAACTGGCCGTGCTGGAAGATCGTGGAGATCAGCGGTTCGGCCAGCAGCAGCAGGCCCAGCATGGCCGGCACCGAGATCAGCAGGGTCATGCGCAGGCCCCAGTCCAGCGAGCGCGAGAAGCCTTCGCGGTCGGTGCTGACGTGGTGCCGGGCCAGCGCCGGCAGGATCACCGTGCCCAGGGCCACGCCGAACACGCCCAGCGGCAGTTCCAGGAAGCGATCGGCCAGCGACAGCCAGGACTGCGAGCCATCGGTCAGCTTGGCGGCGATGACGGTGTCCAGCAGCAGGTTGATCTGCGCCACCGACGAGCCGAACAGGGTCGGCACCATCAGCGTCATCACCTTGCGCACGCCCGGATGGTTCCAGCCCCAGCGCGGCAGGGTCAGCAGGTCGATGCCCTTCAACGAAGGCAGCTGGAACAGCAGCTGCAGCAGGCCGGCGGCCAGCACCGCCCAGCCGAGGGCGAGGATCTGCTTTTCCGGTGTGCCACCCAACCGCGGCGCCAGCCACAGCGCGCCGGCGATCATGCACAGGTTGAGGATGACCGGCGTCAGCGCCGGCATCGCGAAGCGCTGGAAACTGTTCAGCGCACCGCCGGCCAGGGCGGTCAGCGAGACGAACAGCAGGAACGGGAAGGTCAGGCGGAACAGGTCTATCAGCAGGCCCTGCTTGGCCGGGTCGGTGTCCACCCCACTGGAGAAGACCGACGCCAGCTGCGGCGCGAAGATCAGCGCCAGCGCGGTGACCAGCATCAGCACGCCGCCCAGGGTGCCGGCGGTGCGGGCCATCAGTTCACGCAGCTCGGCGTGGCTGCGGGTYTCCTTCACCTCGGTGAACACCGGCACGAATGCGGTGGCAAAGGAACCCTCGGCGAACAGCCGGCGCAGGAAATTGGGTATCCTGAAGGCGACCCAGAAAGCATCGGTGATGGCGTTGGTGCCGAAGGTCGAGGTCACTACCTGGTCCCGGACCAGGCCGAGAACCCGCGAGACCATGGTCATGCTGCTGAACGACAGCAGGCCCCGCAACATCTTGGGTGAACTCACTCAACGTCCCTCTTGACAATCGACTTGACGTACATTTCTTACGCCATCATACTAGCTAGCTTGCTGTTCCCATAACACCGATTTTTCAGGAAACCACCACCGTGGCCAATATCAAGTCCGCCAAGAAGCGCGCCAAGCAGACCGTCGTGCGCAACGCGCGCAACGTGGCTCAGCGCTCGATGCTGCGCACCGCTGTCAAGAAAGTGATCAAGGCGCTGGACGCCAACGATGCCGCCGGCGCTCAAGCCGCCTTCGCCGTTGCCCAGCCGATCCTGGATCGTTTCAGCGCGCGTGGCCTGATCCACAAGAACAAGGCTGCTCGCCACAAGAGCCGCCTGAACGACCGCATCAAGGCCCTCCAGGCCGCCTGATCCGGTTGGTTGCTGGAGCCCCGGCTCCGGCAGCACGCAAAAGCCCGGCCTCGGCCGGGTTTTTTGTTGCCTGCAATCTGGTAGTGC
>NZ_JBFTNR010000460.1:0-3452 GCF_056665995.1 Stenotrophomonas sp. 05L44_2 | reverse complement strand
CTGCCGATGCTGCGCGCGGATACGCACTGTCGATGACCCTGGTCGGCCTGCGCCTGCAGGAGCTGGAAATGGGCGAGCCGTGTGCAGCCGAATATCGTCAGGCGACGCTGCGCAGCCTGCGCCAGGCCTTCACTGCGGCCTGAGCGTCCCGTCAGCGGAAGGTCGTCCAGGCCAGCACCGCAGATAGCAGTGCGACCCAGATCACGGCCTTGAAGGTGCCTTCCAGCATGTTGCYGCCGAACAGCAGTTCGATGATCGGGTTAGGCCGGGAAACGGGAGCATGGTCACTCATGGTGGCGTCCTGAGGTTTGGGAACTGCGTCACCGATGATACAAAAGCTTGACATTCCTGTTGCTGTTTCCGGTATGGTCGATGCAACGCGGCGTTCAAGGATGATCGATGCTCAAGCGTGCACTGTTTCCCGTAGTCGCCCTGCTGCTGGCCGCACTGGTCATCATGCTCTCCTGGCAGAACCGCCAGTTGCGGCAGGTCAACGAACAGATGGCGGCGCAGCTGCAGCAGACGCAGCTGGACGCGCATGGTCTTGCCACCGGCACCCGGCCTGAACTGTTGACCCTGCGGACGACGCAGCAGACCCATGTCGATATCGGTGGCGCGCGCGGCGTGCCGCAGATCCTCTACTTCTTCTCTACCGCCTGCCGTTACTGCCTGGCCTCGGTGCCACAACTGCAGCAGATCGCGGCTGCGCGAGGCAGTGCCGAGCTGGTGGGCGTGGGCCTGCCACCGTACGACCAGCTTGCCGACTACGCAGGCAAGCACGCGCTGGCGTTTCCGATCGCCGTCGACGATCAGGGCGAAGTCTCCAAGCGCTACCGCGCCACGCTGACACCGATGCTGATGGTGCTGGCCGCAGATGGCAGCATCGCCTACAAGCATGTCGGCCAGCTCGACACCGGGACGGTGCAGGCCGTCGCCAACGCAATGAATCCGGGAAGCCACACCAACTGAAGGAGATACACATGATCGGGAAGAAAACGCTGTTCTCGTCCGTCGCCGGTATCGTCATCGTTGCTGCAATGTCATTCGGGGCCGCACAGGCCTTCGCCACACCGGTGAAGACCGGCTTTGCACCGGGTTGCGTGGATACCCCCGGATGCATGTTCGGCGGCAATGGCCGCGCCGGCGGCACGCGCATCTGCTGCGTCGCCAACTGATCCCGCTTCGACACCGCCCCGCACGCGGTGACTTCATGTTCCATCGCCATTCCAAGGAGATACACATGATCGGAAAGAAGAAGCTGTTCTCGTCCATTGCCGGCATCGTCGTCGTGGCCGCCATGTCATTCGGCGCCGCGCAGGCCTTCGCCACTCCGGTGAAGACCGGCTTCGCGCCGGGCTGCAAGGAACATCCGAGCTGCCCCTATGGCAACGCAGGCTCCCACGGCCTGCTGGTCTGCTGCGACCCCATGTAACCCGCCTCGAAGCTCTGCAAAGGAGATACAGATGATCGGAAAGAAGAAGCTGTTCTCGTCCATTGCCGGCCTCGTCGTGGTGGCCGCCATGTCATTCGGTGCCGCGCAGGCCTTCGCCACTCCGGCCAAGGCCGGGTTCGCACCGGGCTGTGAATTCACCCCGGGCTGCCCGTATGGCGGCTCAGGGCATTGGTCCGGCCCTCGCCTGTGCTGCGATCCGCTCTGAGCCCGCCTGATGGTTCCAGCCACGTCGTGACCTGAGCCCAGGCTTCCCGGCCAACGGGGTCACTTCCGGGCAAACGGGCCGGACTGCCTTCACGGGTGGCCCGGCCCTTTTTCATGATCGTGTTCTGCCGCCGCCCCGGTCTGGCACGGATTCATCCTTGCTGGCTCTGGTTGGCGCGCACTTTTCCGGTCTTCGTCGGATACCGGTTTCACAGCGCAGGCCGCAGTGCAACGCTGGGCTCCCTTCTCCGGAGCACCGTGCCATGCCGATGCTTGCCCTGCTGCTGTTGATGGCCGGTCTGTGCAACCGCGACGGCGGTACCGGAAGCGATTCGCTGCGGATGCAGATCCTGCAGGCCGATGCCCAACGTGCCGTCCGCGCGCCTGCGACGTACGGCCAGACGGACAGCCAGAGCGTGCAGATCCTGCGCCTGAGTGCGGATCGCGTACTGCAGGTGGCCCACGCTCGCGTGCACGGTGATGCCGACGGTATACAGCGCGGGCAATCGCACGCCCGGGGAATGCTGCAACTGTGGCAGCGCGTGGATGGTCATTGGCAGCTGCAGCGCAGCGCCAGTGTCGAGCAACGCGGTTGACGCTGGCAGCAGCCGGCCAGGCTGGAACGAGCGCGGATCGCAGGCACAAAAAAACCGGCCCAGGGCCGGCTTTCATCGTTGCCACCGCTGCTCCGGCCATGCCGGGAACCGGTGGTGGGCGGTACAGGGTTCGAACCTGTGACCCCTACCATGTCAAGGTAGTGCTCTACCGCTGAGCTAACCGCCCGTTTGTTGCTTCTGCAGCGCCGCGATTGCGTCGGTGCAGGCCGCGTATATTACGGACGACGACCGGCAAGCGCAATACTTTTGTGAAGAAAAGCCGCTTTACCGCGTTCAGCCCAGGCTGGCTTCCTTCAGCTGCCTGATCTGGTCGCGCACCCGGGCGGCATCCTCGAATTCCAGGTCCTTGGCATGCTGGTACATCCGCTGCTCCAGGGCCTTGAGGCGAGCGGCCAGCTGCGCCGGACTGAGCGAACGGTAGTCGACCGTGTCCTCTGCCACCCCGGAACGGCCTTTGCCCTTGCCCTTGCGGAACTCCTTCTCGGCGGCGTCCGAGCGTGCGCCCTCCAGCACGTCGACGATCGGCCGCGCCACGGAGCGCGGAGTGATGCCGTGCTCCAGGTTGTACTCGACCTGCTTGGTGCGGCGGCGGTCGGTCTCATCGATCGCTGCCTGCATCGAACGGGTGATCTTGTCCGCATACAGGATCGCCTTGCCGCGCACGTTGCGGGCCGCACGGCCGATGGTCTGGATCAACGAGCCGGTCGAGCGCAGGAAGCCCTCCTTGTCCGCATCCAGGATCGCCACCAGCGAGACCTCGGGCATGTCCAGCCCCTCGCGCAGCAGGTTGATGCCGACCAGCACATCGAACTTGCCCAGRCGCAGGTCRCGGATGATCTCCACGCGTTCMACGGTATCGATGTCCGAGTGCAGGTAGCGCACGCGGATGCCGTGCTCGGTCAGGTACTCGGTGAGGTTTTCGGCCATGCGCTTGGTCAGGGTGGTGACCAGCACGCGGTCACCGGCCTTGATCCGCTCGTTGGCCTCGCTCATCAGGTCATCGACCTGGGTGCCGACCGGGCGGATCTCCACCACGGGGTCGATCAGCCCGGTCGGGCGCACGACCAGCTCGGCCATGTCCTCTCCGGCCTCGCGGAATTCATACGGACCCGGTGTCGCCGACACATAGATGCTGCGGGGGCAGCGCGCCTCCCACTCCTCGAAGCGCAGCGGACGGT
>NZ_JBFTNR010000459.1:0-3453 GCF_056665995.1 Stenotrophomonas sp. 05L44_2 | reverse complement strand
CTTCTGGAACGCAGCGCGTTCGGCCGCCGAACGTGCGATCGAGCTGGGCCGCAACGCCTGCCGTGCCGCCGATGTGCAGTGGCTGGACCAGGCGGTGCACGCCACGGGCCTGCGCTTGTCGCGCGGGGAAGACGGACGCCTCGGCTTCGAGCGCACCTTCAAGTTCGAGTATTCCTACGACGGCATCGATCGCCATGTCGGCCGCATGGTGCTGCGCGGCGACCAGCTGGTTTCATTTACCGGCCCGGGCGCGGCACGGATCAGCCAGATCCGTGCGGACAACGAAGAGGCCGAGGATGTGTAGGGGCTGAAGGTGTGCCGACCAACGGTCGGCCCCACCATTACTTGACCACGCGCAGGGTCGGACGGCCTTTCGGCGGCGGACCAGCGGGCGGCGTGTCGTCCGGCGGCGCCTGCTCATCGTCGTGCAGCAGCTCATCACTGGCCGGCGCCGGATCGCCACCGGGAATGTCATCCGGCAGGGCCATGCCCTGCCCGGTTTCGCGGGCATATACCGCCAGTACGGCGCTGATCGGCACCTGCACCGGATAGCTGGTGCCGGAGAAGCGCGCCGAGAAGCTCACCGACTCGTTGTCGATCACCAGCCGTACCACCGCGCGTTCGGCGATGTTGAGCACCACCCGGCCATCCTTGATGGCTGAAGGCGGAACCTGCACGCCGGGAACGCCGGCGTCGACCAGGATGTGCGGCGTCAGCTGGTTGTCATTGATCCATTCCACCAGGGCCCGCAACAGGTACGGTCGGTGGCTGGTCATGTGGAAGAAGTCTTCGGTCATGCGTGAAGTGTAGCGCCCGACGCCCCGGCCGGGGCGGATCGCCTGCACGCCGGTCGGCGTGCAGACGGGAAAGCGGATGGCGGATCAGCCCGGCAGATCGCGCAGTTTCTTTTCCTGATCGGTCAGACTGCGGACGAAACCGGGGTGGCGGAAGATCCGGTTGCCATAGTCCTCGATCGCCTTGCCGTCCTTCGGCAACGGCACATCAAGCGACTGCAGGCGCCAGATGATCGGCGCCATCGCGCAGTCGGCCAGGCTCATTTCCGGGTTGAGGAAGAACTTGCTGGCCTTGAACAACGGCAGCGAGGCCGTCAACAGTTCCTTCAGCCGCTTTCGCCCTGCCTCGGCCTGGGTCTTGTTGCCCAGCTGGATCGCCTGCACCTGCGGCACCCAGTCGTGTTCGATACGCAGCATGGCCAGGCGGATCCGCGCGCGCGACAGCGGGTCAACCGGCATCAGCGGCGGATGCGGATAGCGCTCGTCCAGATACTCGCTGACCACCGACGCGGCATACAGCACCAGCTCGCGCTCGACCAGGGTCGGCACCGAGTGGTACGGATTGAGATCGATCAGATCTTCCGGCGGGTTCTGTGGATCCACCGGTACGAAGTCGAAACTCACGCCCTTGGCCGCCAGCACCAGGCGCACACGGTGGCACAGTACATCGTCGTTCGAGGAAAACAGCGTCAGTGTATTGCGCATGCGTACGCTCGCCGCCATCAAAGGCTCTCCTACGACAGGAGACCGCCTGCCGTATCGGCGCCGCCAGCACCGTGCTGACGGTCGACTCCTCCCCGAGTGTGCAACCGACCATCACAAAAGCCAATAGGCCCGTTGCGATGGCCGGCCCTGGATCAGTGCACGTCCTTCCAGTATTCCTTCTTCAACAGGTACACCAGGAAGGTCAGCAGGGCCAGGAACAGGATCACCCAGACACCGAGCTGCTGCCGCTTCAGCGCGGCCGGCTCGCCGGCGTATTCAAGGAAGTTGGTGATGTCGCGCACGGCCTGGTCGTACTGCGCCGCATCGACCGAACCCGGRCTTTCGATGCGCAGGCCCGTCACCGGCGGGTCCATGCCCGCTGCTTCGGCCTTGCCATGTACCGCATGCTGCAGGCCCTGCATCTCCCACAACGGATTGGGCATGGATGCGTTGGCGAACAGCGCATTGTTCCAGCCCAGCGGGCGGCTGCTGTCCAGGTAGAACGACTTCAGGTAGGTGTAGATCCAGTCGCTGCCGCGCACCCGGGAAATCAGGCTCAGGTCCGGCGGCATCTTGCCGAACCACTTTTCGGCCTGCTCCTTGGGCATCGCCACAGGCACCGGATCGCCGATCGCCGAGCCGGTGAAGTTGAGGTTGTTCATCACCTCTTCCTCGCTCAGCCCCAGGTCCTCGCCCATCCGCGAATAGCGCAGGTACTTCAGTGCATGACAGCCACTGCAGTAGTTCATGTACAACTGGGCGCCGCGCTGCAGCGACGCCCGGTCACCCAGGTCGTTACCGGCCTGCAGGAGCTTGGTGCCGCCCTCGGCGGCCATGGCCAGGGTACTGCCCAGCATCAGGGCGGCCGCCAGGGCCAGCCGGACCATCCAGCGCTCAGTCATGCGTGGTCACCCTTTCCGGTACCGGCTTGGTCTTGTCCAGCCTTGTCCATATCGGCATGGTGATGAAGAAGGCAAAGTACAGGAAGGTCAGCACCCGCCCGACATAGGTCTCGTGTGCATCGGTACCAGGACCGGAACCGATCACCATCAGCCACGCAAAGCACACCACGAACATGCCCAGCAGGCCGCGCGACAGCCAGCCGCGGTAGCGGTAGGACTTGACCTTGGCCCGGTCCAGCCAGGGCACCAGGAACAGGATGGCGATGGCCGAGAACATCACGATCACGCCACCCAGTTTGTTCGGCACCACCCGCAACATCGCGTAGTACGGCGTGTAGTACCAGACCGGCTTGATGTGCTCGGGGGTGACCAGGCGATTGGCTTCGGTGAAGTTGTCGTGTTCCAGGAACAGGCCACCGAAGGCCGGTGCGAAGAAGATGATGAAGGCCGCGATGATCAGCAGGAAGCCCGCACCGACGCCGTCCTTGAGTGTGTAGTAGGGATGGAACGGGATGCCGTCGGTCGGCGCGTTCGGTGACCAGCGGTTGCCCTTCGGGCCCTTCTTGATCTCCACGCCATCGGGATTGTTCGATCCCACTTCATGCAGCGCGCCCAGGTRCAGCACCACCAGCAGCAGCAGGACCAGCGGCAGCGCGATCACGTGCAGTGCGAAGAACCGGTTGAGCGTGGCGTCGCTGGGCAGGTAATCGCCCATGATCCATTCGGTCAGGCCGTTGCCGATCACCGGAATGGCGCCGAACAGCGAGATGATCACCTTGGCGCCCCAGAACGACATCTGGCCCCACGGCAGCACGTAGCCCATGAAGGCTTCGGCCATCAACACCAGGTAGATCAGCATGCCCAGGATCCACACCAGTTCGCGTGGCTTCTGGTAGCTGCCATACAGCAGCCCGCGGAACATGTGCAGGTAGACCACGATGAAGAACAGCGAGGCACCGGTGGAGTGCATGTAGCGGATCAGCCAGCCCCACTCCACGTCACGCATGATGTATTCGATGGAGGCGAATGCTTCGGCGGCATTCGTCTTGTAG
>NZ_JBFTNR010000458.1:0-3461 GCF_056665995.1 Stenotrophomonas sp. 05L44_2 | reverse complement strand
CCACTTGACAGTGCCGGTCTGACGATCAGACATATTTACTAACTCCTGAAACACATGTTGAAAAAAATCGCAGCCACCGGGTATCGGGGCCGAGACTGAGTTGCAGGCGTTGGTAAAGCGGATCGATGAGCGGATCGTGAGATCAACTGCACCAGGCCACGATTCACGGTGACCCTAGCAAACACAGTGGGCCAGACGATACGCGTGTTTTGAGCAAAAAGCGATAGCCATGATATTCAGCGTCAAACGGCCCGCCCCTAGACAGGGCAAGGGGTTGCACCAGATCGAGGCTAAACCCGGGTCCCCATTCAGGTTTTTCCTACCCTACACTGGGTAAATGACTGAAGCTGAAACCCGAGCTGAACCCCTGCTCCCCCGCATCTGGGTGGACGCAGACGCGTGCCCTGTTGTCATCCGCGACATCCTGTTCCGCGCAGCTGAACGGGTCGGCGTGGAGCTGACCCTGGTCGCCAACCAGTGGATCCGCACCCCGCCTTCGCGCTGGCTGCGCTCCATCCAGGTTCCGCAGGGACTGGATGTGGCTGACAGCGCCATTGTCGAGCGGGTGGCCGCCGGCGACCTGGTGGTCACCCAGGACATCCCCTTGGCGGCCCTAGTGCTGGAGAAGAAGGGCGTGGCCCTGAACCCGCGCGGCCAGCTGTACACCCCCAACAACATGGCCGAGCGGCTGTCGATGCGCAATTTCATGGAAGAACTGCGTGGCGCTGGCGTCCAGACCGGCGGGCCACCGCCCCTCGGCGCGCGTGACCGCCAGTTGTTCGCTGCCGAGCTGGACCGCTGGCTGGCGCGACGCCCGGGCAGGTGAATCCGGCTGTGCGTCAGCCGGGAACGCACAAGGTGCGCGTGCTGCGGAAGCTGCGTCGCTGGCCGGTCAACGGATCATCGAAGGCCAACGCCTGCGCCAGCAGCTGCAACGGCGGCTCGGCCACACCCTCTGGCCGCACGTGCAGCTGCGGATAGAGCTCGTCCCCCAGGATCGGCGCCCCGAGCGCGGCCATATGGACGCGCAGCTGATGCTTGCGCCCGGATTCGGGCGCAAGCCGGTAGCGCCAGACCGGACCGTGCGCCTCAATGACCTCGACACGGGTCAGCGCATTCGGCTCGCCGGGAACTTCAGCCATACGGAAGAACGGTTCCCCCGGCTGCAGCCGGCTATGCCGCTCCAGCGGAAACCGCAGGTCCGGCATGGCCGGCGCCAGCGCCTCGTAGGTCTTCTCGATGCGGCGCTCACGAAACAGCCTCTGGTACGCGTCGCGCGTTTGCGGCTGGGTGGAAAACAGCACCAGGCCGGCCGTCAGCCGGTCCAGCCGGTGCAATGGCACCAGGTCGGCGTTGCCGGTGCGCTCGACCAGGCGCGCCAGCAGGGTCTGGCGCACAAATGCGCCGGCCGGCGCAGTCGGCAGGAAGTGCGGCTTGTCGGCCACCAGCAGGTGCGCGTCGTGATGAAGGATGTTCTCTTCGAAGGGAATCACCGGCTCATCGGCCACTTCACGGAAGTAGCGTATCTCCAGTCCCACCTGCCACGGCATGTCCGGTGCCAGCGCCCTGCCCTGTGCGTCCTGTATCCGCCCGCGTGCGAAGCGACTCTCCCATTGCAGCCGGTCGATGCGCGGGAAGCGCGCGCACAGGCCGTCCAGCAGGGAATTCCAGTCACCGGGCGGCAGCTGCAGTCGGCTGGGCGTGGTCATGGCGCGATCGGGGCGCCATCGCTCTGCAGACGGCGCGGACGTGAAAGGGACATACGACAGGACACGCCAGAAGCAYCAGGGCGGCCAGCGTGCCACCGATCAGGCCCTGCCGACACCCCCATACCGGACACCCCCGGGGCAAACCTCTATCATTGACGGTCTTTACCCCTCTGGATCTTCATGGCCCTCACCGCCACCATCCGCAAGGCCGAACTGCAGATCAGCGACATGGATCGCGGCTACTACGCGACCCACAACCTGACCCTGGCCCAGCATCCGTCCGAAACCGACGAACGCCTGATGGTGCGCCTGCTCGCCTTCGCGCTGAACGCTGGCGACCGCCTGGAATTCGGTCGCGGCCTGAGCACCGACGACGAGCCGGACCTGTGGGAACACGACTACACCGGCGACATCCTGCAGTGGATCGACCTCGGCCATCCGGACGAGTCGCGCATCCGCAAGGCCAGCAACCGCAGCCGGCAGGTGCAGGTGGTCAACTACGGCGGCAATGCATCGGACATCTGGTGGCAGAAGCAGGGCAAGGGCCTGGCCCGCTTCGACAACCTGTCGGTGGTCGATCTGGACGGCGGCTTCGTCGATCTGTGGGGCCAGCAGATCCAGCGTGCGATGCGCTGGAGCGTGCTGATCCAGGACGCCGAAGTTCAGCTGCTCAACGATCAGATGCAGCTGGACGTGATCCCCAACTGGCGAAAGCGCGCCAAGGCATGAGCACGATCCGCTGCGACGTGCTGGTGATCGGTGCCGGCGCTGCCGGGCTGATGACCGCGATCACGGCGGGCCAGCGAGGCCGGCATGTGCAGGTGATCGACCACGCCAACAAGATCGGCAAGAAGATCCTGATGTCCGGCGGTGGCCGCTGCAACTTCACCAACACCGGCACCACCCCGGCCAACTTCCTGTCSGMCAATCCGCATTTCTGCAAGTCGGCACTGGCGCGTTACTCGCCCTACCACTTCATCGAGATGGTCGAGCGCCACGGCATCGCCTWYCACGAGAAGRMRCTGGGCCAGCTGTTCTGCGATGTCTCGTCCAAGCAGATCGTGAAGATGCTGGTGGACGAATGCCAGCAGGCCGGCGTGCAGATCCGCACGCAGTGCAGCGTGGAGCGCATCGAGCACGGCACTGACGGCTTCCGCGTGCACACCACGCACGGCCTGTTCCATTGCGCCTCGCTGGTGGTCGCCACCGGCGGCCTGTCCATTCCCAGCCTGGGTGCAACCGGATTCGGCTATGAGATCGCGCGCCAGTTCGGCCACCAGGTGCTGCCCACCCGCGCCGGCCTGGTGCCGTTGACCCTCAGCGGCACCCACCAGGAGCGCCTGGCCGAGCTCAGCGGCGTCGCCCTGCCGGTCGAGGCCAGCAGCAACGGCACCCGCTTCCGCAACTTCATGCTGCTGACCCATCGTGGCGTCAGTGGCCCGGCCATCCTGCAGATTTCCTCGTTCTGGCAGCCCGGCGACGCGCTGTCGCTGGATCTGCTGCCCGGCCAGGATGCCGCCGAATGGCTGCGCCAGATGAAACGCGAACGCCCCGCCGCGGAACTGCGCACGGTGCTGGGCGATGTGCTGCCCAAGCGGCTGGCGCAGCGCCTGTGCGAGCACTGGCTGCCCGACCGCCCGGTACGCCAGCTGGACGAGCCGGACCTGCGCAAGGCCGCACAGGTGCTTTCAGCGTTTCCACTGGTGGCCAGCGGCACCGAGGGCTACCGCACCGCCGAAGTCACCCTGGGCC
>NZ_JBFTNR010000457.1:0-3465 GCF_056665995.1 Stenotrophomonas sp. 05L44_2 | reverse complement strand
CATCACCGGCGAATTGCCCAGTGCCCGCCCGCCGTCATAGTCGGACCGCCAGTCCACGCCGCTGCGACGGATGAAATTGCCGCTGCGCTCGTCATAGACCACCGAATGTCCACGCCGGGTCGCACGTGGGCGGGCATTGGTCGCCTTCACATAGCGCTCGAAGTCACCCACGGTGATCTCGGTGATCGCCATCGCGTACCCACGCTCGAAACGCACATAGTGCGATGGCCGCTCTGCGTCGGTTGCGCCCGGTTCGGTATCACTGGCGCCCATCTGGAATCCGCCATGCGGCACCACGATCATCTGCGGTCCACGGYCGCCATCACGCAGCGCATCGCTGAACACCTGCCCCGGCCGGAAGCTGCCGTAATGGGTGGCCAGTTCGATGCGTTCGCGCAGCTGCGCCACCACCGCGTCCCCCGGCAAGGCAATGCGCAGCGCTTCGGCCAGCTTCTCGCGCGCGGGCTTCAGCCCCTGCGGGGTAGTCAGATCATGCAGGCCGCCATCGCGCAGCTGGACCAGTGCCGCTGCACGGATCTGCTCGATGCGCTCGAACGCATCGGCGATGGTCGGTGACGAGTCCCGCACCTTGCTGGCTTCTGCCAACCACGCGCCGGCACTGGCGAAATCGCGGATACGCGCGGCATCCTCGGCACGCCGGATCAGCCCACTTTCAGCAGCTGCCAGGCCCTGCCGCGCGCGACGATTCGCCGGGTCCAGCGCAAGTGCCTCACGGAAGTTGCCAATCGCACCATCCCCCGCTTCGCCGATACGGTCGGCACGCAGATCGTCTTCGCCCGCGCGGTTGTAGGCGACCACACGCTGCGCGGTCTCGACCCGCCCCTGCAGCGCGCGCACCTTCTCGTCCTTCGGCGCCAGGGTCAGCAGCACCAGCGCCTGGCGCCCGGCTTCGGCCAGCGCCTCACGCTGCTGCAATGGCCGCTGCAGCAACGCATCGGCCTGCTGCTGCAGCTTCTGTTTCGCGCGTTGCAGGCCCAGGCGCGCCTGCCGATCGTCGGGTTCCTCCTCCTGCACTGCCAGCCACAGGGGCACGGCCGCATCGCCATCTTCATACAGATGCCCCCGCGCGAATGCCTGGTCGGCAGCCCGGCGCAGCTGTGCCAGCGTACGTCCCTGGCGATCGACCCGCGGCGGCGTCCACTGCTGGATGTCCTCGGCCGCGTCGTCACCGGCAATGGTCACCGTGCCCCGCCCGGTACCACGCGCCGGACCGGCCTCTGGTGCGGGATCGGCCGGCTGGGCTGCGGTGGCACCGGCGGTCTGCGCAGGGGGCGACGGCGTGCAACCGGCCAGGCTCACGGCCAAGGCGGTAAACAGCGCGGGCGACAGCAGAAAACGCAAGCAGGGCCTCCTTCGGCACGGATGCGGACCGACGTTAGGCTATTCTCCCCTGCCTGAGCAAACCCGAGTAGTAGGCCCTGACACGTGGCAACCTGGATCACCACCCCCGCCGAGCTGGACACATACCGCCAGCAGCGGCCGACCCGCATCGGCCTGGATACCGAATTCATCCGTGAACGCACCTTCTGGCCACAGCTGGCGCTGGTGCAGATGGCCGTCGGCGAGGACATCCTGCTGATCGACCCGTTGATTCCCGGCATGCCCGAGGCCTTGGCGCCGTGGCTGGCCGATGAATCCATCACCAAGGTCATGCACAGTGCCAGCGAAGACCTGGTGGCGTTCAAGTGGACCTGTGGCGTGCTGCCGCGTCCGTTGTTCGACACCCAGATCGGCGCCGCGCTGGCTGGCATCGGTGCTGGCATGGGCTACCAGAAGCTGGTGCAGGAGATCACCGGCGTGGCACTGGAAAAGGGCGAAACCCGCTCTGACTGGATGCGCAGGCCGTTGTCGGACTCCCAGCTGAGTTACGCCGCCGACGACGTCGAGCATCTGTTCGCGATGCACGACGCCATCTCCGCCAAGCTGGAAACGCTGGGGCGCCAGCAGTGGCTGCACGACGATGGCGAGCGCCTGCTGGCCAGCGTGGCAAATGACGAAGACCGCTGGCCCCACCTGGGCATGCGCTCGGCGCAGTTCCTGGACGCGCCCGCGCAGCGCCGCCTGCTGCGCCTGCTGCGTTGGCGCGACGTGCAGGCGCGCGCCAGCGACCGCCCGCGCAGCTGGATCCTGGACAACGAACTGGCCGCCACCCTGGCACGCACCCCGCCAGCCGATGCTGCTGCAGTGAGCAAGCTGTTCGAACAGTTCCCGAAGGCGCCGCGCAAGCTGGCCGCTGCGGTATGGCAGGCGCTGGACACGCCGCTGGCCGACGAAGCCGATGCGCCGTTGGCGATGCAGGCCAGCGATGCCAGCAAGCAGCTGCTGAAGAAGCTGCAGGATGCGGTGGCCGAACGCAGCCGCGAGCTCGGCCTGGCCGACGGCGTGCTGGCCTCACGCAAGCATCTGGAAAGCTATCTGGAGCATCAGCAGTGGCCGGCTGCACTGGCTGGCTGGCGCCAGCAGGAACTGGAGCCGCGGTTGCAGGCGTTGTTGCCCGCAGTCTGAGGAACCGGGCGGACAACGAAAAACGGCGCTCGATGAGCGCCGTTTTCGATACTCCAACCGGTAGTGCTTACCAGTTCATGTTCAGCGAAACACCCACGGTGCGCGGTTCGTTGTAGACCGCGGCCATGTAGTTCTCGATCACACCCTTGAGGTTCTTCTCGTTGGTGATGTTGCGCGCGAACAGCGCCACTTCGTAGGCACCGTAGTTGCCCGAATAGCCGATCTTCAGGCCACCCTCGAAATCACCCTTGGAGTTGAACTCCTTGCTGTCGTACAGCACGAAGCTGGTGTAGCCCTGCTTGTTCCAGTCGGTGGACACGAACATCGTGGCCGCGTCGCTGACCGGGAAGTCGTAGCGCGCTGCCAGGTTGATGTTGTACTTCGGTGCGTTCGGCAGCGGGTTGCCATCGATCTGCGCGAAGGTGTTGGCACCGACCTTGATGGTCGGATCGTTCACCGTGCACACCACCTGGCCGTTCAGGCCGCAGACCTGCGCGTAGACGCGCTTGTCCTTGATCTCGCTGTGCAGCAGGCTCAGGCCGGCGCTCAGGGTAAGGTTCTGGATCGGGCGCAGCTCCATGTCCGCTTCGAAGCCGTAGGCCTTGGCCTTGTCTGCGTTGAACAGCACGCCGTTGCCGTCCGAATCGTTGCCGTTGAGCTGGATGTCGTTGACGGTGTAGGTGAASGCSGWGGCGTTCAGGCGCAGGSKGTTGTCCMRCAGSSTGCTCTTSAMGCCSGCTTCCCACGACAGGATCGTTTCSGAATYGGCGGTGGTGAAGTCGGCATTGAACACCGCCGAACGGCCCTGGATGGTCGGGCCACGGAAGCCGCGGGCGACCTTCGCATAGACGCTCACGTCCGGGGTGATCTGATACATCGCGCTCAGATCCCAGCTCGGGGTGGTGTCGGTCATCTTGACGTCGGTGCGGCCCTTGTAGG
>NZ_JBFTNR010000456.1:0-3466 GCF_056665995.1 Stenotrophomonas sp. 05L44_2 | reverse complement strand
CCGTCACGCCCTGAACCCCACATGGAGTCCCCGATGAAACCCCTAGTCCGCTGCCTGCTGCCGCTGTCGCTGCTGATGGCGTTGCCTGCCCATGCCAATCTCACCGTGCACCCCATGCGTACGTCGGTGGACGCGAAGAAAGGCGCACAGATACGCATCTACTCGCAGTCCACCCAACCGCAGTACGTGCAGGCATCTATCAAGCGCATCGTCGACCCGGCGGGGGCAGGTGAACAGGAGGTTGAGGTGGAGCCGAATGAGGCCGCCATCGCCATCACGCCGGGAAAGTTCGCCCTCGCCGGTGGCGGCAACCGGCTGATCCGTGTGATTCCGCTGCAGCCGGTCGAAAAGGAAACGGCATACCGCGTGTACTTCGAGGGCGTGCGCGGCCCCGAACGTGCGGACCCGGCAGGCGAGGGTGAGAAGGCCCAGGCCAATGTCGGCGTCAGCCTGGTCTGGGGCGCGCTGGTCAATGTGCTGCCCGCGCAATCGACGATGGACGTGCAGGTGGAGGGAAGCCAACTGCGCAACACCGGCACGGTACGCGTGGGCATCACCAGCATCGCTGACTGCGATGGCGCGCGCTGCACCGCACATGACGTCTCGCGCAGCCTGTATCCCGGCAGCGCGCTGGAACTGCCATTTGCCCTGCAGCCGGGCCACACGCTGCAGCTGCGCTACCGGCTGACCCGCGATGGCTATCGCGAGCACGTGCACAACGTCGCGCTCTGAGTGCATCTCGCCGCTGTGGCTTGGTGCCACAGCGGTTCCTTCTGTTCCGTTTGTTAAGGAGAATCCCATGAACAAGATCTATCGACGGCTCTGGTCCGCCGCCCGCCAATGCTGGGTGGTTGCAAGCGAACTGGTGGCAGCGCGCGGCACGCGCAGGCACACATCGCGTGGTCCCGGACTGGCGCTGGTGCTGGCCATGCTGCCGGCATCGGTCATGGCAGCCACAGCGGGCCATCTCGAAACAGGCGCTGATGAGTGGATGGAAGACGCCCTGTACGCTGCCTTTGGCCCGTTCAACGCAAGCGCCATGCTTGTGCACGAGGATGCCGCCACCGCTCCCAGCGGGCGAGCGTTCTCCCGCGCGAACGCGCTTCCGCTGGCCTACAGCGACTTCGTCCAGCTCGGTTCGTATGCTGGTGCTCTCAACAGGGCAGTCGCGGTCGGCGTATGGGCACACTCCAACAACTACGGCGTGGCACTTGGCTACCAAGCCAATGCCAACGGGCAACATGCGACTGCGCTGGGGCATCAGGCCGTTGCCTGGGAGATTGGCAGCGTCGCGGTGGGTAACGATGCAAAATCCTACGGCTACAACGCGATTGCGCTGGGGAGCGGCGCGCTCGCGGCCGGGCGCAATTCCATCGTGCTTGGGGCGGATTCCAATGACTATGGTGACAATCAGGTATCGGTCGGAAATGGCGGAACGCGACGCAAGATTGTCTATGTCGCCGATGGTGCGGTCGACGCAAACAGCAGCGAGGTCGTGACCGGCAGGCAGTTGCATGCTACGCAGCAGGCGCTGGCCAGCGTACGCCAGAGTCAGACGTTGCTGGCGACGGGGACTGCGCCATCCAGTGCCAATGCCGCCAAGGCAATCGGCAGCCGTGCGCTTGCGATAGGTGTTGAGGCAACGGCTGACGGTGAAGATACACTCGCATTGGGCGGCGGCGCGCGCACGGCACCCGGGTCCGGAGTAGCGCGTATTGCCATTGGCGCAGGTGCCTTCGCTGGCAGCAGCGGCTGGACGGGTGCCGTCGCCTTGGGCGGCAGTGCCAGTTCCACGCATGATGGGGTTGCCATCGGCTATCAGGCCAAGACAAGCACCAACGGTACGGTGGCCCTTGGTCGCGGGGCAATCGCGACGCATGGGAATTCGGTTGCACTCGGCAGCAACTCGGTCACCTCTGGAGCCAACAGCGTCTCGGTCGGAAGTTCCTCCAACAGGCGGAAGATCCAGTACCTGGCCGATGGCGTGATTGCGGCGGGCAGTACCGACGCGATCACCGGCAACCAGTTGCACGCTACCAACGCATTGGTGGCGACCGCGACGTCCAACGCGACGACCGCCAAAACCATCGCCGAAAATGCTCTGGGCACAGCGACGTCCAGTGGCTATATCACAGCAGTGGGCACGGCCATGTCCAACGCCAACAAGGCAGTTGCCAGTGGCACCGGCGCATTCGCTGCGGGCACACAGGCCAAGGCGCAAGGTACCCACGCCAGCGCGTTTGGATTCTCTGCACAGGCGACGGCCACTCAGGCCACCGCACTGGGACGTGAGTCGGCTGCCAGCGGAACGTATTCCACTGCTGTCGGGAACCTCGCCAAGGCAGGCAGCGCCAGTGCGGTAGCTCTGGGAGATCGCGCCAGTGCCACGCACGCCAATGCCGTAGCCCTGGGGGCCGGTTCGGTAACAGCAGGCGCCAATACCATCTCGGTCGGAAATTCCTCCAACAGGCGAAAGATCCAGTACCTGGCCGATGGCGTGATCGCGGCGGGCAGTACCGACGCGATCACCGGCAACCAGTTGCATGCCACCAATCAGGACCTGGCTGCAGCGCAAGCCGCTGCGCAAGAGGCCTTGCGCAGAGCCCGGGCCACGAACAATCTACTTGCCACAGCGGCTGAGGTGAGCGAGGCGAACAAAGCAACCGCGACCGGAAACCTGGCCATGGCGATGGGTAATGCTGCCAAGGGCAATGGCGTGGCAGCAATCGCTCTGGGCAACACGGCCAATGCCGTAGGCACCAATGCAATCGCTGTAGGCAGCGCTTCCAGTGTGACGGCCCACTATGCTGTCGCCCTCGGTGGAAACGCGAAGGCATTGCACGACAATGCGGTGGCCTTGGGCGAGAAGTCCGTGACGACCGGCACCAGCCAGGTCTCTGTTGGCAACGCGACGCTGAAGCGCAAATTGGTAAACGTGGCGGATGCCGCGTTGAGCAACACCAGCACGGATGCAGTAACGGGCAAGCAGCTGTTTGCCGTTGACGAGAAAGTCACTGCAAATCAGTCCCTGCTGACCAGTCATGCCTCGCAGATTTCTGGGCACCAGACGGGTATCGCCGACAACCGGCGCGATCTGGATGCCCTGCGTACCGAGTTCGACAACTTCGATCCCGATCTGGAGGGTGTGGTCCGCTACGCAGCTGACGGCTCCATTGATCTGGACGGCGGCAAGGTGCGGGGTGTGGCAGCGGGGGATATCAGCTCTGCGTCCAGTACCGATGCGGTGAATGGTGGGCAGTTGTTTGCGGCCAACGAGAGAATCCTGGCGCTTGAGAGCGTGGGAAAGTTCGTATCAATCGGTATAGGTGGCAGCCAACGAGCATCGGCCGCAGGAGTGGGGGCAGTTGCAATCGGTGATTCGGCTGAAGCAACCGTCGGTGGTGAAGGTGGAGTCGCGATAGGGGCATTTTCTCGCGCGGTGGGAAAGAACTCCATCGCCATAGGT
>NZ_JBFTNR010000455.1:0-5282 GCF_056665995.1 Stenotrophomonas sp. 05L44_2 | reverse complement strand
GGCACAGGCCGAGCAGCAGGCGGATGGCACGGCCAAGCCGAAGATTCCCAACAGCATCGACAACCTCAAGGCCAGCGACCCATTCGTGAAAGCCGCTGCGCAGCTGCCGATCACGCCGGGCCTGAAGTACCACTCCATCATCGCCCAGCGCAAACCGGAACTGCCGGTGGAGAAATCCGACGATGGGCTGGTGCCTTACTGGAGCTCGCACCTGCCGGGCGCGTTGTCGGAGAAGGTGATCATCTCCGGCCACAGCGTGCAGGAGACGCCGCAGGCAGTGCTGGAAGTGCGCCGCATCCTGCACCAGGACATCGATGAAGWGGGTACGGTGGCGAGGCCGTAACGGGACGCTCTCCGGGGCGTCTACACGCGACGTGCGATCACCGTGGCGAACACCGCCAGGCCCAGGGTGATGGCCAGGCACAGGATGTAACCGGTATGCGGGGCGCTTTCCACGAACAGTGCGAACAGCGCGCCGGATACCGCCAGTGCGGTGGTCACCGACAGTGCTTCGCTCAACTGCAGGGCCGAGGTGTTCGCACCCTGTTCGTGTGGTGGTGACAGTGACAGCGTCAGCACCGAAAGGCTGGCGTAGATCATGCCCATGCCGAAGCCGGTCAGTGTCCAGCCGACCAGGGCGACCGGCAGTGGCACCGCAGTGAACAGCACCGCCAGCGTCGCGGCGATGCCCACGGTCATCAGCGGTGTGCCCACGCGCAGCAGTTGCTGCCGCGACCAGCCGCGCTGCTGGTGACCCTGCAGCCACGAGCCGGTGAACCAGCCCAGCGCGCCCAGGCTCAGCACGGCACCGGCCCAGCTGGGTGACAGCCCACGCTCGCGCTGCAGCAGCAGGGGCAGGTAGGCCTCGCAGGCGAAGAACGCGGCAGCGGCCACACCACGCAATGCGATCACACTGGGCAGGCCACGGCGCAGGCGCAGGGTGCCGGCGGGCAACAGGCGATGCACGCAGAACAGCAGCGCCAGCATCGCCACGCCGATGCACAGCAGTGCCGGTACGCCCTGTTGTTGCCCGCCCAGATACAGCAGCAGGGCAGCCAGGGAGGCGCCGCTGGCCCAGCGCACGATGTTGCCGCGGCCATCATCGGCAACATCCGTGGCTGCAGCCTGCATGCGCGCCAGCGCCGGTCGCAGCAGCAGGCCGGCCGGTATCGCCAGCAACGGCACCGCCAGGAACACCCAGCGCCAGCCAAGATGCTGCACGATCACACCGCTCAGCGCCGGGCCGATCATCGACGGAACCACCCAACCGGCAGAGAACGCGGCGAAGACCTTCGGCCGCAGATGCTCGGGATAGGTCCGGCCGACCATCACATACAGCGACACCGAAATGGCGCCTGCGCCCAGGCCCTGCAGCAGGCGTCCGGCCACCAGCATGCCCATGCGCAGGGCGAAGCCCGCCAGCAGCAGGCCGAGCACGAAGCAGGCCAGGCCCCACCATAGCGGGCGTGCGGGGCCGTGGCGGTCGGCCCAGCGGCCGGCCAGGGTCATGCCGATCACGCTGGTGGCCAAGGTGCCGCCGAAGGCCAACGCATACAGGCGCAGGCCGTCCAGGGCCTCGGCCACGGTCGGCATTGCTGCGGCCACCGCCAGTGCCTCGAAGGCATGCAGGGAGACCAGGGCGACCATGCCCAGGGTGGTGGCGCGGTAGCGCGCGGACAGGATGGAGGAATCGACCGGATCGGCCGTGGCAGCGGGGGAGGGCATCGGGTTCCTGCGGAGGCGGACGGGCCGCGCTTGTCATCTGGCGGCGATGGTAGCAGCATGCCACCTCAACCAAAGTTGAGGTCAATCGATGCTGGCACAGGACATGAGCGTCGGCGATGTCGCCCGTCGCAGCGGCGTGGCCGTCTCTGCGCTGCATTTTTACGAGCGCAAGGGATTGATCAGCAGCCTGCGCACGTCGGGTAACCAGCGCCGCTACGCCCGCGACGTGCTGCGCCGGCTGGCGGTGATCCGCGTGGCGCAACGCGTGGGCATGCCGCTGGAAGCGGTGGCACGTGCGTTCGAGAGCCTGCCGCAGGGGCGGGCGCCGACCAAGGCCGACTGGGCCAAGCTGTCGGCACGCTGGCAGGTGGAACTGGAGGAACGCATCCACATGCTGCAGCTGCTCCGCGACGAGCTGACCGGCTGCATCGGCTGCGGTTGCCTGTCACTGAAGCGTTGCCGCCTGGCCAACCCGGATGACGTGCTCGGCGAGCGCGGCGACGGCCCGATGCGCTGGGGCTGACCGTGCTGGTGGGTGCCGACCCTGGTCGGCACGCTCGTTACCAGACGGTGATGGTTTCGCCGCTCTGGATGCCTTCCACCGCGCGCTGGAAGGCGAGCGCCGCGCGCTGTGCGGTCACCGCTTCGAAGCCGGGGAAGTAGGGGCCGTAGGCTTCCATCGATTCCACCAGCACGTTCGGGCTGACCACGTTGATGCGCAGCCCGCGCGGCAGCAGTTCCAGCGCCGCCGCCCGCACGAAACCTTCCAGCGCATGGTTGACGGCGGTGGCGTTGGCGCCATCGCGGATCGGCTGCGCGCTGACGATGCCGCTGGTCAGSGTGATSGAGCCGCCWGCGTTGAGATGGTGCTGCGCGGCCAGTGCAAGGCGTACCTGGCCGAGCAGCTTGTCCTGCAGGCCGACGTTGAACTGTTCGGGTGTCATCTGCTGCAACGGGCCGAAATGCAGCTTGCCGGTGGTGGATATCACCGCATCGACCGGGCCGGTCTGCGCGAACAGTTCGCGCACGCTKGCGTCGTCGGTGAGGTCCACGCGCAGGCTRCCGCTGTGGCGGCCGGCAGCGAGGATGTCGTGCTGCTGGCCCAGGTGGCGGGCGACCGCCTGGCCGAGGGTGCCGCTGGCACCGACGAGAAGAATCTTCATGACAGCTCCTTGCGAGAGGGGATGGATGCAGTCTGCGCTGTCACCGGTTGGTTTGGTAAGTGGCTTATGATTCGCATATTCCTAACCATGGATTTGCAATGGATACCTTGCGCTGCATGCAGGCCTTCGTCGCCGTGGCCGAGCACGGTAGTTTTTCCGCTGCCGCCAGCCACCTGCAGGTGTCGGCGGTGATGGTCGGCAAGTACATCCAGCAGCTGGAAGCGCACCTGGGCACCGCGCTGCTGCAGCGGAACACCCGTCGCCAACGCCTGACCGAAGCCGGCACTGCCTACCTGGCCGGTTGCCGGCAGGTGCTGGAACAGGTGCAGCAGGCCGAGGCGGACGTGGCCGGGCTGCAGGTGCAGCCACGCGGGCTCCGTGGTACGCCGCGCACGCCCGCCGATCTTGAAGGACATGATTGCCTGAGCCACCTGGCCTGGCGCGGCGGTCACGGTTGGCAGCTGGCCAATGGCGAACAGGTCGATTGGGAAGCGCGGTTGACCAGCAATGACGGTTACGCGCTCCGCGAAGCAGCCGTGGCGGGCGCAGGCCTGGTGCTGCAGCCGACCGCGCTGCTTGCCGGTGAAATCGCAGCGGGACGATTGAAGCCACTGCTGCGCGACTATCTGCCCGAGCCACGGCCGATGCACCTGATCTACCTGCCCGACCGTCGCCCCCGACCGCGGCTGCAGTGTTTCGTTGATTTCGTCATGGCCAGGCTGGGCACGTAGATCCACGCATGCGTGGATGGCGGTGGGTGCCGACCGTTGGTCGGCACACTTGTTTCAATCATTGGCGGCAGACAGTTCCTGCCCACGCACCTGCGCGGCACGCAGTGCCTTTTCCACCAACGCTTCAAACCCACCTGCCTGGAAGCTTTCGATCGCCGCCTGGGTTGTGCCGTTGGGTGAGGTCACCCGGCGCCGCAGTTCGGCTGGGCTTTCACCGGCTTCGTCCAGCATGCGCGAGGCGCCCAGCAGTGTCTGCACCACCAGCGTGCGCGCCGCTTCTGCAGGCAGGCCTTGTGCGATGCCGGCCGCTTCCATTGCTTCGGCCAGCAGGAACACATAGGCCGGGCCACTGCCGGATACGGCGGTGACCGAATCCATCTGCGCTTCGTCGTCGATCCACACCGTGCGTCCCGCGCTGGCCAGCACGCGTTCGGCCTGCGCATGCTGCTGCGCATCCACCGCTGGCGTGGCATACAGGCCGGTGACCCCGGCGCCGAGCAGGGCCGGGGTGTTGGGCATCGCGCGCACCACCGGCAGCGTGCCACCCAACCAGCGCTGCAGCTGCGGGCTGGTGATGCCGGCGGCGATCGAGATCACCAACGGCTCCTGTGTCTGCGCCAACACCTGCAGTGACTGGCAGACCTCGCGCAGCACCTGCGGTTTCACCGCCAGCAGCCACGTGTTGCCCTGCGCCGCCGCAGCGGCCGCGTTGTCGTGGGTCTGCACGCCAAAATCGGCAGCCAGCTTTTCGCGCAGTTCGGCCACCGGTTCGGCCACGTGGATGTGCGCGGCCGGCACGCCCTGCCGGATCAGGCCGGCAATCAGGCTGCGGGCCATGTTGCCGCCGCCGATGAAGGTGATGGAATCAGCTGCCATGGGAATCTCCTTGGAATCAGGCCGGGCGCGGACGCGCGCCGAACAGGGCGGTACCGATGCGCACCAGGGTGGCACCTTCGGCGATCGCTTCAGCGTAGTCGCTGCTCATGCCCATCGACAGGGTGTCCACCTGGGCATGAGCGGCAGCCAGCGCCTCGAAAAGTGTGCGCATGCGCACGAACGCGTCGCGCCGGCGCTCGGCGTCGGGCCACGGCGCAGGAATCGCCATCAGGCCGCGCAGGCGCAGGTTCGGCTCGGCGGCGATGGTTGCCGCCAGCGCGTCCACGTCGTCCGGCGCGCAGCCGTGCTTGCTCGACTCGTCATCGATGTTGACCTGGATGAGTACGTTCAGCGGGCCGCGTTCAGCGGGGCGGTAGCGGGCCAGCGCGGCGACCAGCTTGGGCCGGTCCACGCTCTGCACCCAGTCGAAGTGCGTGGCCACCGGTTCGGCCTTGTTCGACTGCAGGTGGCCGATCAGGTGCCATTCCAGGCCCAGCGGCTGCAGTTCCTGCATCTTGGCCAGCGCTTCCTGCACGTAGTTTTCGCCGAACGCGGTCTGGCCCTGCGCGGCAAGCGCAGCCACGGCCTCGGCCGGCTGGGTCTTGGACACCGCCAGCAGGCGCGGCGGTGGCCGCCCGGCGGCAGCGGCGGCGTTGTGCAGGTTGCTCAGGATCTGGGGCAGGGGAGTGGCCACGTAACGCGTTCCGTTCAATCAGGAGGCTATACTGCCGCCCGGGGAAAGATCCTTCCAGTCGAAGCCGTTATTGGGGAGTAGCCGCTCATGGAT
>NZ_JBFTNR010000454.1:0-3502 GCF_056665995.1 Stenotrophomonas sp. 05L44_2 | reverse complement strand
GGCCCAGGCCGACCCGGCCAAGGTGCGCAGCGAACTGACCGAGCGCGGGTTCTACCTGCAGGTGCCGCCGTCGGTGAGCAGCATGATGCTGCGCCACTATGACTGAGCTTTCCCGATCCCGCGCCCTGTCGCTGGCCTTCACCCTGGGTGCCTTGCTGGCACTGGGTTCGGCGCTGGGCGGCCTGCCCGGTGCGGTGCTGGCCGCACTGGCACAACCGGCGTTCGCATTGGGAATCTCGTGGTGGCGGCGCAGCCGTGCGCTGCTGCCGCCGAAGGTGATCGTCCGCCAGGACCTGCCGGCGCTGCTGGCACTGTGGATCGCCGCGCCGTTGCTGCTGGCCCTGTTGCTGGCCTGGCCGCTGGCCGCGCTGCGCGACAGCGGCAGCCTGGCTGCGGTGCTGGGCCTGAGCGTGCTGGTCAGCGCTGGCCTGCTGGCGGCTTGGCGCACCTGGCCRCTGTGGAAYGATGTCGAKCGYCTCGAYGGYGGCCTGGCCCAGCATTGGCAGGCGCTGGCCGGCCGCGACCTCAGCGCCTGGCGTGGCCTTGGCGTGGCCGCACTGGTGATGGCCCTGGCCGCACTGGTGGTACTGCCGACCTGGCCGGGCCTGCTGCCGGAAAGCGCGCGTTGGCCGTCGGCACTGGCGGTGCTGCTGCTGTCGCCGCTGCTCCACCTGCTGCTGCAGCGCATCGCACCGGCGCCGCTGGTCTCGCTGCGCGGCCCGGTTGGCGCTGAACTGCCGGTCGATCGCGAAACGCTGTTCAGCACTGCGGTGGACACCACACCGCTGGAAGCATTGGCGCCGCAGGAGCTGACCCCGGCCCTGTACGAAGCCGCACGCCACGGCCGCATCGACCGCGCGCTGCAGTTGCTGCAGGCCGGCGCCGATCCGCACTCATTGCCTGACCCCAACTGGCGCGACCAGCGCAGCCTGGCTGTACTGGCCGCGGTATTGCCGGACCTGCGCCTGCTGCGCGAGCTGATCGGCCGCGGCGTCGATGTGAACGCGCCGCACCGTGGCATGACCCCGCTGCTGGCCGCGACCCGCGACAGCTGGCATGGGCGTCCGGAAGCGGTGATGACCCTGCTGGCCAACGGTGCCGATTCGCGCGCCACCGACAGCGAGGGCAACACGCCCCTGCACCACGCCGCGCGCAGTTCCGACCCGGGCGTGGCCGCGCTGCTGCGCGATGCGGCGGCTGAAGTGGACGCACTGAACCGTGATGGCTGGTCACCGCTGGCGGTGGCCTGCCAGGTCGGCAACTGGCGCCTGGCGCGCTTCCTGCTGGAGCGCGGCGCGCGCAGCGAACCGGCTGACGGCACCCCGGTGCTGCTGGCCGCGGCCGCCACCGAGGACGACGATCCGGCCGGCGTGCAGCTGCTGCTCAAGCACAAGGCACGTGCCGACGCGCGCGACCGCCAGCGCCGCAGCGCGCTGCATGAAGCCGCACTGGCCGGCCACGTGGACATCATCGGCGTGCTGCTGGCCGCCGGTGCCAACCTGGAAGCGCGCGATGCGCTGGGCCGCACCCCGTGGCTGGAAGCCGCACGCGCCGGCCGCGCTGCCGTGGTCGAGCACCTGCTGCCGCACAAACCAGACTTGGTTGCGGTCGACACCGATGGCCGCAACGCGGTGCTGCTGGCCACGATGGCCGAGGACGTTTCGCCGTTGTTGATCAAGCGCCTGCTGGAACTGGGGATCGCCGCCGACGGCAGCGATCCGGCCGGCCGGCGCGCGGTGGACTATGCCGCCGAAGCCGGTCGCTGGGCGATCGTGGCCCTGCTGGACCCGTCCTACCCGCTGCCCGCCGCGGTCAGCGATGGCCTGGCCGAGCGCGGTGAGACGGCCAGCGCCAGCGGCCTGTTGCCCGACCGCCCGCCGTTGACCCTGCTGCGCGAGGCGCTGGGGTTCGGCAATACCGATGGCATGGCCGCACTGGCCAGGCTGTGCCAGCCCGAAGAACTGGGTGGCCTGCTGCTCGATCCGGAGCTGGCGCTGGAGCCGCGTGCGGTCGACTGGCTGCTCGCCCATGGTGCCGATCCGTACGTGCGCGACGCCTGCGCAGATACGCCGATGTTCGCGCTGCTTTCGCGTGGCATCGATGCCGTGCCAGCCCTGCAGGTGATGCTGCAGCACGGCCTGTCGCCGGCCGGGCGCGGTGGCCTGGCGCGTTTCCTGGCCGCCTGTGCGCAGCACGACCAGGCGGCGCGTGGCCTTGAGCAGCTGGCGCTGGAACTGCTGGAGCGGGGCGCCGATCCGTTTGCCGCCTCGCCAGCCGGTGATCCGCCGTTGTCGCTGGCGGTGCGCCTGGGCTGGCTGCGCCTGCAGCAGGCCCTGCTCACCACCGGCGTGGACCGCGAAGCACGCGACAGCCATGGCATGACCGCGCTGCATCTGGCCACCGCACTGGCCCGCGAAAGCGCCTTGAAGCTGTTGGTGCAGCACGGCGCCTCGCCGGAAGCGCGTGCTGCCGATGGGCAGACACCGCTGGGCGTGGCGTTGTCGATCGGTCGTCGTGATCTGGCTGATTGGCTGGACTGGCGCGTCTGGCCGCTGCCGCGCCGGACCCTGCGCGAAGGCGATCTGCCGGCCGCCGCGATGGCCGGTGATGTCGACGCCGTGCGTCGTTTGAATGATCTGGGCTTTGCCGTCGACGCCGTCGATGCGCAGGGCTGCACCGCACTGCTGCGTGCTGCCGGCGGTGGCCACCTGGCCGTGGTCGACCTGCTGCTGGCGCGCGGCGCTGATCCGCAGCATGCCGCTGCCAGTGGTGCCACGCCGTTGTCGGCGGCGGTCAGCATGCGCCAGGTCGAGATCGTCTCGGCCCTGCTCGACGCCGGTGCGCAGCTCGAACACCGCCTGCCGGGCGGGGTCACCGTGCTGATGCTGGCCTCGGCGCTGGGGCTGCCGGACATCGTGGCGCGCCTGCTCACCGCCGGTGCCGATGTGCACGCCGGCGATGCCCAGCAGCTGGCGCCGCTGCACTGCGCGGCACTGTATGGCTTCAGTGCGCGCGACCGTTCGCGCCTGCTGGCGCTGCTCGATACCCTGCTGCTGGCTGGTGCAGAGCCGGACCAGGCCGCCGCCGGTGCGGTCACGCCGTTGCTGCTGCTGCTGGGCGCGCGCGCCGAACCGGGCACTGCCTGCGACGAGCAGGTGGTGATGGCCGCCGTCGAGCGCCTGCTGGATGAAGACGTCAGCCTGGACGTGCGCGATCCGCGCGGCTTCGGCCCGCTGCACTTGGCCGCCCTGCACGGGTTGCCGCTGCTGGTGCAGCGCCTGCTGCGCGCCGGTGCCGACCCGGAAGCGCGTGATGGCTTGAACCGCAGCCCGCGCGAGATCGCGGTGATGCGCGGCTTCATCGACGTCGCCGCCGAGTTCGAGCCGCGCGTGCCGGGTGTCTCGTCGATGGCCAGGTTCCTGCGCGACAACGGCTGACCCCAAGGCGCGGTAGTGCCGGCCGCTGGCCGGCAGCTTCGCAATCCTGRCGAGGTKCATGAGGT
>NZ_JBFTNR010000453.1:0-3514 GCF_056665995.1 Stenotrophomonas sp. 05L44_2 | reverse complement strand
GCCGACAACAGTCAGGGCGGTGAAGGTGAACTGACGGCCACCCTTGACGGTCTTGCTGACGCGATTGACCGCGACCAGCTTTTCGATCATGCCGTCATCGACTTTCTCTTCGCGGTTACGGTCGCGATCGCGACCCCGCTGCTGACGTTCTTCTGCCATGTTTATTCCTTGGTTGTTGGGTTATGTACGGCTCGAGGCCGCTTATGGTTGTGGAGTGGTGCGTTGTTGCGGTGGGCCGCTGCAGAAGAGCGGCGCCGCCCAGCCTCACTCAGGCTGGCGAGCAGGCGGGCATGGGGACCGGGGTCCCCTGCCCTGATCCCTTAGAACTGCAGGCCGGCTTCGCGGGCAGCGTCAGCCAGGGCCTTGATGCGGCCGTGGTAACGGTAACCCGAACGATCGAAGGCAACCTTCTCGACGCCGGCGGCCTTGGCACGCTCAGCGACGATGCGGCCAACCTTGGCGGCGGCATCGGCGTTCTTGCCGTTCTTCAGGCCTTCCTTGATGTCGGCCTGGGTGGTGTTGGCGGCAGCCAGCACCTTCGAGCCGTCAGCGGTGAAGACCTGTGCATACAGGTGCTGGCCGGTGCGCAGCACCGACAGGCGGGCCACACCGAGCACACGGATGTGGGCACGGGTCGACTTGGCGCGACGCAGGCGGGCGATGTTCTTGTTCATGATCTTTTTCCCTGGAAAGCGGAAGGTCCTAATTAGGCCTTCTTGGCTTCCTTGCGAATGATGACTTCGTCGGAGTACTTCACGCCCTTGCCCTTGTACGGCTCSGGCTTGCGGAACGCACGGATCTTGGCGGCAGCTTCACCGACGGCCTGCTTGTCAGCGCCCTGCACCAGGATTTCAGTCTGGGTCGGGGTGGTGATGGTGATGCCTTCCGGCGCCACGAACACGATCGGGTGCGAGTAACCCAGCGACAGGCTGAGGTCCTTGCCCTGCATCGCGGCACGGTAACCCACGCCGACCAGCTCAAGCTTGCGCTCGAAGCCTTCGGAAACACCCTTGACCATGTTGGACAGGATGGCGCGGACGGTACCGGTCAGCGGGATCAGCTCCACGTTGTCGGTGCTCAGGGTGGCAACGCCGTTTTCGACATTGATGTTGATGCCAGCCGGCTTGGCCAGCGACAGGGTGCCCTTCGGGCCCTTGGCGATGACGCTGTCGTTCTGGACGTTCAGTTCAACCTTACCCAGGTCGATCGGCTTCTTGGCTACACGGGACATGGTCTACTCCTTTCGCCTTAGGCCACGAAGCACAGGACTTCGCCGCCGACGCCCAACTGGCGCGCCTGCGCATCAGTCATGATGCCCTTGGAAGTGGAAATGATGGAAATGCCCAGGCCGTTCATGACCTTCGGCAGTTCGCTCTTGCCGCGGTACTGGCGCAGGCCCGAACGCGAGAAGCGCTTCAGGGTCGCGATGACCGGCTTGCCTTCGAAATACTTCAGCACGATTTCCAGCTCGGACTTGTTGTTCTCGAGCGCGGTCACGCGCAGGTCGGCGATGTAACCCTCGTCCTTCAGGACCTGGGCGATCGCAACCTTGATCTTGGACGACGGGGCTTTCACCGTCTGCTTGCCAACCGCTGCCGCATTCTTGATGCGGACCAGCAGGTCGGCGATGGGATCAGTCATGCTCATATGAGTACCTTTGAGTGCACCGATATCCGCTTTCGCGAAAATCTGTTGTCTCCTGGAAACGGGCCAGGCCCCCTACCCCTACGCGTTGCGCAGAGCAAGACGCGGGAGTATACGCCAAAAGAGCCCGACTTGCGTCGGGCTCTTCGGTTTTTTGCAGAGGGAAAGCTGAACGCCTCCCCTCCCCGGCTGCGAAGCCCCCCCGTGGGGAGCCCTCGCTGGCAGGACCGGCTGGGGTTACCAGCTGGCCTTGCGCAGGCCCGGAACGTCGCCACGCATGGTGGCTTCACGCAGCTTGTTGCGACCCAGGCCGAACTTGCTGTACACGCCACGCGGGCGGCCAGACAGTTCGCAACGGTTGCGATGGCGGCTCGGCGACGAATCGCGCGGCAGCTTCGACAACTTGGTGGCGGCCTCGATCTTCTCTTCGTAGCTCGCGTCCGGGGAGGACACGATCTTCTTCAGAGCAGCACGCTTGACAGCGAACTTTTCAGCCAGCTTCTTCCGCTTGATGTCGCGGTTGACCATGGAGGTCTTTGCCATTTCGGTTTCCTCGACGAATCAGTTACGGAACGGGAACTTGAACGCTGCCAGCAGCGCCTTCGCTTCCGCGTCGGTCTTCGCAGTGGTGGTGATGGCGATATCCATACCGCGGATCGCGTCGACAGCGTCGAAGTCGATTTCCGGGAAGATGATCTGTTCCTTCACACCCATGTTGAAGTTGCCGCGACCGTCGAAGGAACGACCGGAAACACCACGGAAGTCGCGCACGCGCGGCAGCGAGATGTTGATCAGGCGGTCCAGGAACTCGTACATCTTGTGGCGACGCAGCGTGGTCTTGCAGCCGATCGGCCAACCATCACGGATCTTGAACGATGCCACCGAGATACGCGACTTGGTGACGATCGGCTTCTGGCCCGAGATCTTGGTCATGTCGCCAACGGCGTTTTCCAGGATCTTCTTGTTGGTGGCCGCTTCGCCGACACCCATGTTCAGGGTGACTTTGACCAGCTTCGGCACCTGCATGGAATTGGTGTAACCGAACTGCTTCATCAGCGCCGGCACCACTTCTTCCTTGTAAAACTTTTCGAGACGGGAAGTCATCTTCTCATTCCTCAGGCGTCGAGCGCCTCACCGCTGGAGCGGAACACACGCAGTTTGCGTCCATCCTCCAGCACCTTGAAGCCAACGCGCTCGCCCTTGCCCGAAGCCGGGTTCAGCACATTCACGTTGGAGATATGGATCGACGCTTCACGCTCGACCACGCCGCCGGCAACACCTGCCTGCGGGTTCGGCTTGGTGTGGCGCTTGACGATGTTCACGTTGGCGACGACCAGACGGTCGCCATCGACGCGGACGACTTCGCCCTGCTTACCCTTGTCCTTGCCGGCGTTGACGACAACCTGGTCGCCCTTCTTGATACGGTTAGCCATGATTATCTCCTGTCGCTCACAGCACTTCSGGAGCGAGCGASACGATCTTCATGAACTTCTCSGAACGAAGTTCACGAGTCACCGGCCCGAAGATACGGGTCCCGATCGGCTCCTGCTTGTTGTTAAGCAGAACGGCGGCGTTGCCGTCGAAGCGGATCAGCGAGCCGTCGGCGCGACGCACACCCTTGCGGGTACGCACCACGACGGCGTCATACACTTCACCCTTCTTGACCTTGCCGCGCGGAATCGCATCCTTCACGGTGACCTTGATGATGTCGCCGATGCCGGCGTAACGGCGCTTGGAACCACCCAGCACCTTGAAGCACATCACTCGCTTGGCACCAGAATTGTCGGCGACGTCAAGGTAGCTCTGCATCTGGATCATGATTCAGACTCCTTATTCAGCCGCACGCGTGATGACTTCCACCACGCGCCAG
>NZ_JBFTNR010000452.1:0-3518 GCF_056665995.1 Stenotrophomonas sp. 05L44_2 | reverse complement strand
GATGCAGCCGCCGGGCGAAGGGGAGCTGGCCCGACTGCGTCAGGAGCTGGCCGGAGGCGGCAGTACCCAGGCGCTGCTCGGCAGTGCGTCGGAGCTGCTGTCGGCGATGAGCCACTTCGTTGGCGTGGTCAGCGCGCCGCGCCGCGAGMAGTTCGCCTTCCGCCAGATCGATTTCGTGGCGCTGGACGGGCGCCGGGTGCTGGCGATCCTGGTGTTTGCCGACAATGAAGTGCAGAACCGGGTGATCGAGACCCGCCAGGACTTCGCGCCGGGGCAGCTGGAGCAGGTGGCCAATTACCTCAATGCCCACTTTGCCGGGCTGCCCCTGGCCGAGATCCGTACCCGCCTGCTGCTGGAGCTGCGCGACGCCCGTTCCGAGCTGGAACAGGTGCTGGCGCACAGCGTCGAGCTGGCCGAGCAGGCCTTGCAGCCGCCGGCCGACGACATGCTGGTGGCCGGCCAGACGCGTCTGATGGGGGTGCAGGACCTGTCCGACCTGGAGCGCCTGCGCGAGCTGTTCGAGCTGTTTTCCAGCAAGCGCGAGATCCTGCAGCTGCTGGAGCGGACCATCCAGGCCCCCGGCGTGCGCATCTTCATCGGCGAGGAAACCGGCGTGGTACCCCTGCAGGGCGTCTCGCTGGTCACCGCGCCGTACACCGCCAACGGCCAGGTACTGGGCGTGCTGGGCGTGATCGGGCCGAAGCGGATGGCCTACGACCGCATGATTCCGCTGGTCCAGGCCACCGCCGATGTGCTCGGCGCGGCCTTTTCGCCGGGCGGGCGAACTCCGGGTGCATCGGACGCTTGAAACGCAGCATCCCGCCCACACTAGGGTGGGTGGAGGCGGAGAGTGACCGCCAGGGACCCAGACATGAATCAAGATCAGCCAGACATCGCCGCCCAGCAGGCCGCCGCCGACGCAGCTGCCGCCGAGGGCGTCAACGAACAGATCGAACAGCTCCGTGCCGAAGTGGAGCAGGTCAAGGCCGAAGCGCTGCGTGAGCGCGCCGACCTCGACAACCAGCGCAAGCGCGTGGCCCGCGACATCGAACAGGCGCGCAAGTTCGCCAACGAGAAGCTGCTGGGCGAACTGCTGCCGGTATTCGACAGCCTCGATGCCGGCCTAAAGGCCGCCGGCGACGATGCCCATCCGCTTCGCGAGGGCCTGGAGCTGACCTACAAGCAGCTGCTGAAGGTCGCTGGTGACAACGGCCTGGTGCTGCTGGACCCGACCGGGCAGCCGTTCAACCCGGAACACCACCAGGCGATCAGCCAGGTCGCTGCCCCCGGCGCCGCCCCGGGCAGCGTGGTGACCGTGTTCCAGAAGGGCTACCTGCTCAACGAGCGCCTGTTGCGGCCGGCGCTGGTGGTGGTTGCCGCCGATTGACCGCGGGCGCCGGGCTTGGCCTGACGCGGGTTTTCCCGCCGCGACCGGGGCATCGGCACGACCGACGCTGAACGTGTTGGGCGAACGGAAACACAGCGTTCGGGGGATGGCTTGAATGTTCCACGAGCCTCCCCCACATCCCATTCATCCACCGGCCGAACGGCCGGACTGACAAAAACAACATCCTTCAAGGAGTCTCCCCCATGGGCAAGATCATTGGTATCGACCTCGGCACCACCAACTCGTGCGTGGCGATCATGGACGGCGGCAAGGCCCGCGTCATCGAAAATTCGGAAGGCGATCGCACCACCCCGTCGATCGTCGCCTACACCAAGGACGGCGAAGTCCTGGTCGGTGCCTCGGCCAAGCGCCAGGCCGTGACCAACCCGAAGAACACCTTCTACGCGGTGAAGCGCCTGATCGGCCGCAAGTTCACCGACGCCGAAGTGCAGAAGGACATCGCGCACGTCCCGTACAGCATCCTGGCCCATGACAATGGTGATGCCTGGGTGGCCACCAGCGATGCCAAGAAGATGGCACCGCAGGAAATCTCGGCCAAGGTGCTGGAGAAGATGAAGAAGACCGCCGAGGACTTCCTCGGTGAGAAGGTCACCGAAGCGGTCATCACSGTGCCSGCYTACTTCAACGACAGCCAGCGCCAGGCMACCAARGACGCYGGCCGCATCGCCGGYCTGGAMRTCAAGCGCATCATCAACGARCCSACCGCRGCCGCGCTGGCSTWYGGCCTGGACAAGGGCGACAACAAGGATCGCAAGATCGTTGTCTACGACCTGGGCGGCGGCACCTTCGACGTCTCGGTGATCGAGATCGCCRAYGTSGACGGCGAGAAGCAGTTCGAAGTGCTGKCSACCAACGGCGACACSTTCCTSGGTGGCGARGACTTCGACAACCGCGTCATCGAGTACCTGGTTGAAGAGTTCAACAAGGACCAGGGCATCGACCTGCGCAAGGATCCGCTGGCCCTGCAGCGCCTGAAGGATGCTGCCGAGCGTGCCAAGATCGAACTGTCCAGCGCCCAGCAGACCGAAGTGAACCTGCCGTACGTCACCGCTGACGCGTCGGGTCCGAAGCACCTGAACATCAAGCTGACCCGCGCCAAGCTGGAATCGCTGGTGGAAGAGCTGATCAGGAAGTCGATCGAGCCGTGCCGCGTTGCGTTGAATGACGCCGGCCTGCGTTCGAGCGACATCAGCGAAGTGATCCTGGTCGGCGGCCAGACCCGCATGCCGAAGGTGCAGCAGGCTGTCACCGAGTTCTTCGGCAAGGAACCGCGCAAGGACGTCAACCCGGACGAAGCCGTGGCACTGGGTGCTGCGATCCAGGGCGGCGTGCTGGGCGGCGACGTCAAGGATGTGCTGCTGCTGGACGTGACCCCGCTGTCGCTGGGCATCGAAACCATGGGCGGTGTGTTCACCAAGATCATCGAAAAGAACACCACCATCCCGACCAAGGCCTCGCAGGTGTTCTCCACCGCCGAGGACAACCAGTCGGCCGTGACCGTGCACGTGCTGCAGGGTGAGCGCGAACAGGCCCGCTTCAACAAGTCGCTGGCCAAGTTCGACCTGTCCGGCATCGAGCCGGCCCCGCGCGGCCTGCCGCAGGTGGAAGTGTCCTTCGACATCGACGCCAACGGCATCCTGCACGTGTCGGCCAAGGACAAGAAGACCAACAAGGAACAGAAGGTCGAGATCAAGGCCGGTTCGGGTCTGTCCGAGGAAGAGATCGCACGCATGGTCGCCGACGCGGAAGCCAACCGCGAAGAAGACAAGAAGTTCCAGGAGCTGGTGCAGGCCCGCAACCAGGCCGATGCCCTGATCCACGGCACCCGCAGCGCGATCACCGAGCACGGCAGCAAGGTTGGTGGCGAAGTGATCGGCAAGGTGGAAGCGGCCCTGGCCGATCTGGAAACCGCGATGAAGGGTGACGACAAGGCGCAGATCGAAGCCAAGTCGAAGGTGCTGGAAGAAGCTGGCCAGTCGCTGTTCGCTGCGGCTTCGGCCGAYCAGGGCGGTGCCGCCCCGGGTGCCGACGCCGGCAATGCGGGCAAGGCGCAGGATGACGTGGTGGACGCCGAGTTCACCGAAGTCAAGGACGACAAGAAGTCCTGATC
>NZ_JBFTNR010000451.1:0-3523 GCF_056665995.1 Stenotrophomonas sp. 05L44_2 | reverse complement strand
GGCCATGCCTTCCCGACAGATCGCGGAAATCTGTCGAAGGCGGGGTGGGTCCGGTTGAGGGGGCGTGAGCCGCATGGATGCGGCGACCGAGCTTACATGGACGTACTTGCAGCGGCCCCCGCAACCGGATCCACCCCGCCATCCCACGGAATGCCCGCTGTTGCTGTTGCTGTTGCTGTTGCCGTCGATTCGGCGGGTGCAGGGCGCAGCCCTGCCGACAACCCCTTACCGCACTGGCACGTCGTAGGCGGTACCGGAGTCCGGCTCGGGCTGCAGCGTGTAGTGCCACCACTCCTGCGCATAGTTGGCGAAACCACGCCGTGCCATCGCCTGTACCAGCTGCTGGCGGTTGCCCTTCTGTGCGTCATTCAGGCCGGGCGTCTGCGTATGCGCGCGCGGGCCGAAGAAGTCGAAATCGGTGCCCATGTCCATCGGCGTACAGCGCCCGCTGCGGCAATCCAGYAGGCCCAGATCCACGGTGGCACCACGGCTGTGGCCGGAGCGCTCGGCGATGTAGCCGTCGCTCAGCAGCTGCGGCTTGTCCAGATCCGGATACTGCAGCGCCTTGCGCGACTGTTCCTGCGGATCACTCACCCAGGCCATGAACGCCTGCACCGCGCGCACCGGGCGATAGCAATCGTAGAGACGCAAGCCAAAACCCTGCGCGCGCAGGTCAGCTTCCACAGCGGCCAACGCCTTTGCCACCGGCGCCATCAGATAACACGCGGGCGCCTCATAGCCGGGCACGCGCGCAGCGGTGAAGTTGTTGGCACCGGCGTAGCGGATGTCCATCTCGATGCGCGGTGACAGCGTGCGGATCTCCACCAGTCCCGCCGCAGTGACGTCGGTGGCGGGCGAGATGCGTGGTGGCTCAGCGGCGTGGGCCGCCGCTGCCAGGGCAATCGCCAGTACGAGTGAAATGCAGGTCCTGGAAGTCATAGCTGAAGTCGATCTCCGGATCGATGGCGCGCAGTTCCAGCGTCGGCGTGCCTGCATCGGGATTCAGCCACGCCTGTGCCGAGGGTTCCAGCGTATCCCACTGCAACAGCCAGCGCCCTTCCAACTGCTTCACTGTTGCCTGCAGCGCGGGCGATTTGTCCACACTGAAGCGCAGGCCATTGCTGGTGGGGCATAGCGAGGCGGGGCCAAGCCAGGGATCGCGGTAACGCCCCTGCCATTGCGCCAGATCGGTGGCGGCGGCCGGTTGCGCGGCCCTGGTGGAGGGTGCACGACTTCCCGTGGCGGCGCGCTCGGCACGATCGGCCTTCAGCTCGGCCAGGTAGTACCCCACAGGTTGCGCGTCATCCGGCGCGGTGAACTGTTTCAGCGTCGACTCCATCAACGCGGTGCGGGCTTCTTCGGCCTCGCCGTTGATCAGCATCACCACGCCGACCTTGCGATCCGGCAGCAGCGCCAGCGAGGAATACATGCCCGACAGCGTACCGGTGTGCGCGACCTTCCAGTGCCCGTCCATGTCCGACACCCGCCAGCCCAGCCCATAGCCATAGAAGTGGGCGTTGTCCCACTTGCGTTGGCGTTCGCCCAATGGCATCGGCATGTGCAGCGTCCACAGCATGCGGCGTTGCTCGGCGCCCAACCACGCCGGTGCCAGCGCCGGGTCCAGCAGCACCTGCATCCAGCGCGTCATGTCGCGCAGCGAACAGCGGATGCCACCGGCCGCCATCGACGTCAGATCGGGGCTGAGCGTTCCATCGGCACCGGCCACCACATTGCGGCCATCGCGACGCACATGCGGTTGCGCGACATTGCCGACCTGCTTCACCGACCATGCGCCCACCTGGCAACGGGTCATCCCCAACGGATCAAACACCCGCTCGCGCATCAGCTGGTCATACGGCTTGCCACCGGCGGCCGCAGCCACCTCACCGGCAACGACGTACATCAGGTTGTCGTAGGCGTAGCCGCTGCGGAAACTGGTGACTGGCTTCAGGTGTGCCAGCCCTGCGATGACATCGCTGCGGGTGAAGGCATTGGGCTCGGGCCACAGCATCAGGTCACCGGCCCCCAGGCCGAGGCCACTGTTGTGAATCAGCAGATCGCGCACCTGCAGGTGTTCGCCCACCCAGGGGTCATGCATGCGGAACGCCGGCAGATGGCGGCGTACCGGGTCGTCCCAGCGCAGCTTGCCCTGCTCCACCAGCGTGGCCAGCAGCGCGGCGGTCATCGCCTTGCTGTTGGAGGCGATCTTGAACAGCGTGTCTTCATCGATGCGGCCGCCGTCACCGCGCCCCCCTTCGGTGTGGCGATAGACCACCTGGCCATCCTCGACCACCGCCATCGCCAGCCCCGGCAGGTGCTCGTGCTGGCCCACGAAGGCGATGTCGGCGTCCAGGCGTGCGGTGTCCACCGCCCCTGCTGGGGCGGTGGCGGCAAGCAACGCGGCCAAGGTCAGCAGGCGATACACGGCCGGTCTCCATTGGCAGGGCCGGGCGACGCCCGGCCCTGCGCATCCTCGTCGATCAGAAGTTCCAGGTCACCACCAGCTGGGTGTAGCGCGGCGCCTGCCAGCGGGTACCGGTAGCGAAGGTGTTCTCGCGGTACTGGCCAGGCTGGGCTTCGTAACGCTGGTGCACGTTGATGGTCTTCTGGTTGTTGAAGATGTTGTACACCGACAGCCGGGCACTCAGGTCGATGCTCTCCACCGRCAGGCGCCAGGTCACGTTCGCGCCCATGGTCCAAGTCCACGGCAGGCGACCGAAGGCACCACGCGGGCTGTATTCGAACTGGCGTTTGTCATAGGGGCCGGAGCAGTTGGCCACGCACAGCCAGCCGGTGCCACCACCGCTGCCCTCACTGGAGGTGCTGCCACCTGCGATCGAATCGTTCGGCCACATGACGCCATAAGCGGTGATCGGGCCGCCGGACTGCACCTGCAACGTGGTGCCGAACGACCACTGCTTGTTCAGCGCATACGCCGCGCGCAGCTTGAACTGGTGACGGAAATCATTGAACAGCACGCCATAACGTTCATTGGTAGCCGGGTGATCCCAGAACTGGACCATGCCGGTGTCGCCGTAGTTGGTATCGGAGTTCACCGGCCCTTCGAAATTGCCCTCGCTCTTGGACCACAGGTAGGACGCGTTGAGCATCCACTTCTCGTCCCATGCGCGATCGATCTGGAATTCCAGCGCCTTGTAGGTACGCTTCGGCTTGGAATAACCGATCACCTCGCCGCTGCCGCCCTTGCGATAGCCGCTGTTGGCGGTATCGATGGTGATCCAGCCTTCGTTGGCGCAGCCGATGCTCTTGTCGCCCCAGATGGTCAGGCTCTCGCCCGGGTTCGCGATCGGCCACAACGTGCTCGGCGTCGGTCCGCACGGGGTGTAGTTGATGCGGATGTCATCCAGTGCGCGGGTCATGCGCCGGTAGGTGGCGTTGACGCCCCACGACCAGGCCTGGTTGATCATGTTCTGGAAACCGAGGATGTACTCGTCCTGGTAGACCGCTTTCAGGTCCTTGTCCACGCTCTGCCGCAGGTCGGCACCGCCGGTGTTCATGCGGG
>NZ_JBFTNR010000450.1:0-3534 GCF_056665995.1 Stenotrophomonas sp. 05L44_2 | reverse complement strand
TCCTCGGCGTGGGCAAGGGCCGGCAGGGCCAGCAGCAGGGCGGACAGCAGCAACGAACGGCGCATCTCGATCTCCACGGAAGGGGTCTGCACCTGAATGTAGGGCAACCTTGCCGTTACGGGAACCTCCAGCGTCGTCCATCTGTCTGAGCGCCCGTCCCATCCGTCATGCAGGAAACCCGGTGGGCCACAGGTATGCTTTGCGCATTGCCACCCGGGGTGCCCACCCCGTCCAGCCCTCTTGGAGTCTTGAATGTCACGTGTTTGGAAGATCGTGCTGCTGGTCGTGGCGGTGCTGGTGCTGGCCGTGGTCGGCCTGCGCGTACTCGGTGGCGGCAAGGACAAGGCTGCCGGGCAGCAGGCAGGCGCCGGCCAGGGGGGTGAAGATCCCGATGCCGGCCCGGTGCCGGTGACCGTGGTCGATGCCGCGCGCCAGGACGTGCCGGTGTATGCCAGCGCACTGGGCACGGTGACCGCGATGAACACCGTGACGGTCAGCCCGCAGGTGGGCGGCCAGCTGATGAGCCTCAATTTCCGCGAAGGCCAGGAAGTGAAGAAGGGCGACGTGCTGGCGGTGATCGACCCGCGCACCGCCCAGGCCAGCTATGACCAGGCCGTTGCATCCAAGCGCCAGAACGAAGCCCTGCTGGCCACCGCACGTTCGAACTACCAGCGCTCGAACGCGCCGGAGTACCGCCAGTTCGTGGCCAAGACCGATCTGGATACACAACGAAACCAGGTGGCACAGTACGAAAGCGCAGTGGCGGCCAATGAAGCCAGCATGCGTTCGGCGCAGGTGCAGCTGCAGTACACCCGGGTCACCGCGCCGATCACCGGTATCGCCGGCATCCGCGCGGTCGACGCCGGCAACGTGGTCAACGCCGGTACCGCACTGGTCACCCTGACCCAGATCCATCCGATCCACGTGCTGTTCAACCTGCCCGAACGCCAGCTCGGCGACGTGCGCCAGGCGCAGGCCGCCGGCAGCGTGCCGGTCGCAGCGCTGGACCGCGCCGATTCGCACGTGCTCAGCGGCGACGGCAAGCTGGACGTGGTCGACAACCTGATCAGCGCCGACAGCGGCACCTTCAAGGCACGCGCGGTGTTCGACAACACCGACAACGGCCTGTGGCCGGGCCAGTTCGTCAATGTGCGCATGCAGCTGCGCACCATCGGCGGCGGCGTGGTGATCCCGACCCAGGCAGTGCTGCGTGGCCCGGACGGCGAGTACGTCTACGTCGTGCAGGGCGACAACACGGTGAAGATGCAGACCGTGCGCAGTGGCGTGGAAGTGGGCGACAGCCAGGTGCAGATCGCCGAAGGCCTGAAAGGCGGCGAGCGCGTGGTCAGCGAAGGCCAGTTCCGCCTGAAGCCGGGCAGCAAGGTGACCGCGCTGAAGCCGGGTGAAACCCCGGCCGCACCGACCGAGGCCGAACTGAAGGCCGCCGAACAGAAGAGTGGCGGCGGCCGCCGCGGCGGTGGCCCGCGCTGAGCGCAGGCCCCTGCTCTTCCCCGCGCCGGCGATCCCGCCGGCGCTGCCATTGAAGTGCCAGCAAGGATCAGTCCGTGGGCTTTTCGACGATCTTCATCCGCCGCCCGATTGCCACCTCGCTGTTGATGGCGGGCTTGTTGCTGCTGGGCATCCTCGGTTACCGCAAGCTGCCGGTGTCGGCGCTGCCGGAAATCGATGCGCCCAGCCTGGTGGTGACCACGCAGTACCCCGGTGCCAACGCCACCACCATGGCCTCGCTGGTGACCACGCCGCTGGAGCGCCAGTTCGGGCAGATCTCCGGGCTGGAACTGATGACCTCCGATTCCTCGGCGGGGTTGTCGACGATCATCCTGCAGTTCTCGATGGACCGCGACATCGACATCGCCGCACAGGACGTGCAGGCGGCGATCCGCCAGGCCACCCTGCCCTCGTCGCTGCCGTACCAGCCGGTCTACAACCGGGTGAACCCGGCCGACGCGGCCATCGTCACCCTCAAGCTGACCTCCGATACGCGGCCGCTGCGCGACGTCAACAACTACGCTGACTCGATCCTCGCCCAGCGCCTGTCGCAGGTGCAGGGCGTGGGCCTGGTGTCGATCGCCGGCAACGTGCGTCCGGCCGTGCGCATCCAGGTCAATCCGGCGCAGCTGTCCAACATGGGCTTGACCCTGGAAGAGCTGCGCAGCGCGCTCACCCAGGCCAACGTCAATGCGCCGAAGGGCTCGCTGAACGGCAAGACCCAGTCCTACAGCATCGGCACCAACGACCAGCTGGCCAGCGCCGCCGAGTACCGCGACACCATCATCAGCTACAAGAACGGCCGCCCGGTGCGGCTGTCCGACGTGGCCGAAGTGATCGATGGCGTGGAGAACGACCAGCTGGCGGCATGGGCCGACGGCAAGCCGGCCGTGCTGCTGGAAGTGCGCCGGCAGCCGGGCGCCAACATCGTGCAGACCGTCGAGCGCATCCGCGCGCTGCTGCCGCAGCTGCAGGGCGTACTGCCGGCCGACGTGCACCTGGAGGTGTTCTCCGACCGTACCGAAACCATCCGCGCCTCGGTGCATGAAGTGCAGTTCACCCTGATCCTGACGATCGGCCTGGTGGTGGCGGTGATCTTCGTGTTCCTGCGCCGGTTCTGGGCCACCATCATTCCCTCGGTGGCAGTGCCGTTGTCGCTGGCCGGCACCTTCGCGGTGATGGCCTTCACCGGCATGTCGCTGGACAACCTCTCGCTGATGGCGCTGGTGGTGGCCACCGGCTTCGTGGTCGACGATGCGATCGTGATGATCGAGAACATCGTGCGCTACATCGAACAAGGCAAGAGCGGCAAGGAGGCGGCCGAGATCGGTGCGCGCCAGATCGGCTTCACCGTGCTGTCGCTGACGGTTTCACTGGTGGCGGTGTTCCTGCCGCTGCTGCTGATGCCCGGCGTCACCGGCCGCCTGTTCCACGAGTTCGCCTGGGTGCTGAGCATCGCCGTGGTGCTGTCGATGCTGATCTCGCTGACGCTCACCCCGATGATGTGCGCCTACCTGCTCAAGCCCGATGCGCTGCCCGAGGGCGAAGACGCGCACGARCGTGCSGCSGCGGCCGGCAAGSARAACCTGTGGACGCGCACCGTSGGCSYSTAYGAGCGCAGCCTGGACTGGGTGCTGGAACACCAGCCGCTCACCCTGGCCGTGGCCGCTGCCGCGCTGGTACTGACCGTGCTGCTGTACGTGCTGATTCCCAAGGGCCTGCTGCCCGAACAGGACACCGGCCTGATCACCGCCGTGGTCCAGGCCGACCAGAACATCGCCTTCCCGCAGATGGAGCAACGCACCCAGCAGGTGGCCGAAGCGCTGCGCAGGGATCCGGACGTGACCGGCGTATCGGCCTTCATCGGTGCCGGCAGCATGAACCCCACGCTCAACCAGGGCCAGCTGTCGATCGTGCTGAAAGAGCGCGGCGAACGTGATGGGCTGGAAGACATCCTGCCGCGCCTGCAGAAATCCGTCGCCGGTATTCCCGGCGTGGCGCTGTACCTGAAGCCGGTACAGGACG
>NZ_JBFTNR010000449.1:0-3536 GCF_056665995.1 Stenotrophomonas sp. 05L44_2 | reverse complement strand
CTCCAGCGAGGGAGCCTTGCCCATGTCCGTGCTGCCACCCATCCGGTTGCAGCCGCCGACAGCCAGCACCGTGGCCACGGCCAGCGTGATTGCGGTGATACGCATGTTYYTTCTCCTTGGCCTTCCATGTATGCCCCCCGCACTGGCCTGGCGTGCGGGAGGCGGCAACGATACCGGCAAAAGCAAACGCCGGCATGATGCCGGCGCTGCCGTGTTCAGTTCATGCTGCGCAACGGCGGATCAGCCGTTCCACTTGCCCAGCGCGGCCTGGCCGTTCTCCTTGGCGCGCTCGTAGACGGTCTTCTGTGCTGCGGCGTAGTTGCCCTTCATGTCCTTGGCCCACAGCTTCAGTGCCGCCTGCTGCATGGCACGGCCATAAGAGAAGCTCAGCGGCCACGGCAGGTTGCCCATCTGGTTCATGGCGTTGAGGTGGGCGGTGGACTGCTCATCGCTCTGGCCACCGGACAGGAACACCACGCCCGGCAGGATCGCCGGCACGGTGCTCTTCAGGCACATCACGGTCGATTCGGCCACTTCCTCGACATCGGCCTGCTCGTCGCAGCCCTTGCCGGAGATGACCATCGAAGCCTTCAGGATGGTGCCTTCCAGCAGCACGTTCTGCTGGTACAGCGCGTCGAACAGCGAACGCAGGGTGGCTTCGGTGACTTCGTAGCAGGTCTCGATGTCGTGCTCGCCGTCCATGATCACTTCCGGCTCGACCATCGGCACCAGGCCGSMTTCCTGGCACAGCGCGGCRTARCGGGCCAGCGCATGCGCGTTGGACTCGATGCAGGTGCCCGACGGAATGCTCTCGCCGATGTTGATGACCGCACGCCACTTGGCAAAGCGCGCGCCCAGCTTGTAGTACTCCTGCAGGCGCTCGCGCAGGCCGTCCAGGCCCTCGGTGACCAGCTCGCCCGGGCAGCCGGCCAGCGGGTGCGCACCCTTGTCCACCTTGATGCCCGGGATCATGCCGTGGTCGGACATGTACTTGGCGAACGGCACGCCGTCCTTGGTCGACTGGCGGATGGTCTCGTCGTACAGGATGGCGCCGGAAATGTGCTCGTTGAGCTTCGGCGTGGTCAGCAGCAGTTCGCGGTAGGCGCGACGGTTCTCTTCGGTGTTCTCGATGCCGACGCTGGCAAAGCGCTTGGCGATGGTACCGGTGGAATCGTCGATCGCGATGATGCCCTTGCCCGGGGCAACCATGGCCTGGGCGGTTTCAGCCAGCTGTTCGATGCTCATGTACTTCCTGTGGCGGGTGCGGGAAAAACGTAAGTATAGCCCCGCTATCCGTTGCCCCGACGTGGAGGCTCGGATGGAACCGGTTCCACTGTCTGTGCGGGACAGGAAATGTCCTGCCGGATCGGGTCAGAGCCCCTTTCGGGGATCTGACCCCGGGTCGGATCCGCGCCCGCGGCTCCGACCCGATGTGGCCACCTCTTACAGGTCGCCCAGACCGCTGGCGCGGCCGTCTTCGCCCACTTCCAGCAGGCGCAGGGTATTGGTCGCGCCGTGGGTTTCCATGTGCTCACCGCTGGTGAACACCACACGGTCGCCGGCCTGCAGCATGCCGCCCTCCACCAGCAGTCGGATGCT
The DNA here is from genome assembly GCF_056665995.1 of Stenotrophomonas sp. 05L44_2. Taxonomy (NCBI): domain Bacteria; kingdom Pseudomonadati; phylum Pseudomonadota; class Gammaproteobacteria; order Lysobacterales; family Lysobacteraceae; genus Stenotrophomonas; species Stenotrophomonas sp. 05L44_2. The sequence goes on along the minus strand of NZ_JBFTNR010000449.1, from coordinate 1,937 downwards.
GCCGCGTGCGGCTTCGCGCGGAGTGAAGCCCCGGCTGTCGAAGTTGATCGGGAACACATCGCGCATCAGCGCCATCTGCCGGCGGGCGCCGTCGTGGCGGGTGACCGCGAACACCGGTGCCGAGGCACGGAATCGCGACAGGTAGCGCGCGGTGCCACCGGATTCGGTCATCGCCACGATCGCGCGCACGCCCACGTGCTGGGACAGGAACATGGTGGCCATGGCAATGGCCTGGTCGGCACGTTCCAGGTTGCGCGGCGAAGCGCCGAAGTCGGTCTCGGTCTGGAACTGGCGCTCGGCACCCAGGCAGATGCGCGCCATCGCTTCGACCGCCTTGACCGGATACGCACCGGCGGCGGTTTCGGCCGACAGCATCACCGCATCGGTACCGTCGATGACCGAGTTGGCCACGTCCAGCACTTCGGCACGGGTCGGGATCGGGCTTTCGACCATCGACTGCAGCATCTGGGTGGCGGTGATCACCACCTTGTTCTGCGCCAGCGAGGCCTTGATGATCTTCTTCTGCAGGCCCGGCAGTTCGGCATCGCCGATTTCCACGCCCAGGTCGCCACGCGCCACCATCACCACGTCACTGGCGTCGACGATCTCTTCCAGGTTCTCGATGGCCTCGGTGCGCTCGATCTTGGACACCAGCGCGGCGTAGCAGCCGTGCGATTCGGCGATCTCGCGCGCATCGTTCATGTCCTGCGCATTGCGGCAGAACGATACGGCGATGAAATCCACGCCGATCTTGGCGACGATGCCGATCAGTTCCTTGTCGCGCTCGGTCAGCGCGCCCAGCGACAGGCCACCGCCCTGCTTGTTCAGGCCCTTGCGATCGGACAACGGACCATCGTTGAGCACGGTGTTGATGATGCGCTCGCCCTGCACTTCCACCACCTGCAGCTGCATCAGGCCGTCGTCGAGCAGCAGCACGTCACCGGCGGTCACGTCCTGCGGCAGGCCGAGGTAGCTCACGCCCACCTGGGTGGCATCGCCGGGGCCGGCATCGGTGCTGGCGATCAGGTCGAAGCGGTCACCGGCCTTGAGATGCACCTTGCCCTCGGCGAAGCGCTCGATGCGGATCTTCGGGCCCGGCAGGTCTGCCAGGATGCCCACTTCCACACCCACACGCTGCGCGGCGGCGCGCACATCGGCGGCACGCTTGGCCTGGCCGGACGGGTCACCGTGGCTGAAGTTGAGGCGCACCACGTTGACGCCGGCGCGGAACAGATCCTCCAGCACGCCCGGCGGATCGGTAGCCGGACCGAGGGTGGCAAGGATCTTGGTGCGACGCTGACGCTCGAACATGATGGATGGGCCTCTCCCGTTAAAGGACGGAAATTAGCACATCCTTCACGTCCCATGTATACGGTTACAGCCTTGTGCTGCCTGACTCTGCGGGACATCGCATGGACATGTTCCGGACATACGCTGGTCTATGGCAGCGGAAACGCCGCCGGGCAAGGCCCGGCGCGCGGCATCGTCCAACTCAGGCGAGCAAGGCCAGCAGCTGCGCCGGATCACGGGCCAGCTGCCCGGCACCGGCCTCGGTCAGCTCCTGCTCGCCACCAAAGCCCCACAGCACGCCCACACTGCGCAGCCCGTGGTGACGGGCGCCCTCGATGTCCATGCGGCGGTCGCCGATCATCCAGCAGCGTTCCGGCGCCAGCTGCAGGCGATGCAGCGCCTCGCCCACCAGCTGCTGCTTGCTGCTGCGCGAGCCATCCGGGGTTGAACCGATCACGTCCTCGAACAGGCCACCGAACGGCAGATGCTCGACGATGCGGCGGGCATGCGGCTCGTTCTTGGCGGTGACCACCGCAAGGCGATGGCCGCGTGCGTGCAGCGCGCGTACCACCGCTTCGATGTCCGGGTAGATCGTATGCTCGCGCCAGCCTTCCACGTCGAAACGCTCGCGATAGAAGGCCACGGCC
>NZ_JBFTNR010000448.1:0-3539 GCF_056665995.1 Stenotrophomonas sp. 05L44_2 | reverse complement strand
GTGATGTCGTTGATGAACAGGAAGTCGTCCTTGATACCCGCGGCGATCTTCGGATCTGCACGATCGGCATCGGTGATCGGCGACAGCTCGATCACGACGTGACCGTACTGACCCTTACCACCGGACTGCTTGGCGTGCTTGTAGTCCGACTTCACGTCCGACAGGGTGATCGTTTCGCGRTAMGCCACCTGCGGCTTGCCSACSKTGGCTTCRACGTTGAACTCGCGCTTCATGCGGTCAACSAKGATKTCCAGGTGCAGCTCGCCCATGCCCGAGATGATGGTYTGGCCGGATTCTTCGTCGSTSYKSACGCGGAACGACGGATCTTCCTGRGCCAGACGMSMCAGYGCCAGACCCATCTTTTCCTGGTCGGACTTGGTCTTCGGCTCGACGGCCATCGAGATGACCGGCTCCGGGAACACCATGCGCTCGAGGATGATCGGCTGATCCATGGAGCACAGGGTGTCACCGGTGGTGGTGTCCTTCAGGCCCACGGCGGCGGCGATGTCGCCTGCCAGCACTTCCTTGATTTCTTCACGGTTGTTGGMGTGCATCTGCAGRATRCGGCCGATRCGYTCCTTCTTGCCCTTCACCGAGTTCAGCAACTGGTCGCCTGCATTCAACGTGCCCGAGTAGACACGGAAGAAGGTCAGCGCGCCGACGAACGGGTCGGTGATGATCTTGAAGGCCAGGGCCGAGAAGGGAGCCTTGTCGTCAGACTTGCGGCTCATTTCCTTGGTCTCATCGTCAACGTCGGTACCGGTCACGTCCGGCACGTCGATCGGCGACGGCAGCAGCTGGATCACGCCGTCCAGCATGGCCTGCACGCCCTTGTTCTTGAACGCCGAGCCGCAGTACATCGGCACGATGTCGGTCGCCAGGGTGCGCACGCGCAGGGCTTCGATGATCTCGGCCTCGGTCAGCTCATCGCCGCCCAGGTACTTGTCCATCAGCTCTTCGCTGGCTTCGGCAGCCGCTTCGATCATGAAGGTACGGGCTTCGGTCGCTTCAGCCAGCAGCTCGGCCGGCACATCGCTGTACTCGAACTTCATGCCCTGCGAAGCCTCATCCCAATGGATGGCCTTCATCTTCAGCAGATCGACGACGCCCTTGAAGCCTTCCTCAGCGCCGATCGGCAGCTGCATCGGAACGGCCTTGGCACCCAGCTTCGCCTTCAGCTGGCCGACGACCTTGCTGAAGTTGGCGCCGGTGCGGTCCATCTTGTTGACGAACGCGATGCGCGGCACCTTGTAACGGTTGGCCTGGCGCCACACGGTTTCCGACTGCGGCTGCACGCCACCGACGGCACACAGCACGAAGACGGCACCGTCGAGCACGCGCAGCGAGCGCTCCACTTCGATGGTGAAGTCGACGTGCCCGGGGGTGTCGATGATGTTGAAGCGGTGCTCCGGCAGGGACTTGTCCATGCCCTTCCAGAACGCGGTGGTCGCAGCGGACTGGATCGTGATGCCACGCTCCTGCTCCTGCTCCATCCAGTCCATGGTGGCGGCGCCGTCATGCACTTCACCGATCTTGTGGCTCTTGCCGGTGTAGAACAGGATGCGCTCGGACGTGGTGGTCTTGCCGGCATCGATGTGGGCCATGATGCCGAAATTGCGGTAACGCTCGATGGGAGTGGAACGGGCCACGGGGAGCCTCTCAGATTTCTTGGATTTCGGATGGCCGAACGCCGCCTTTCGGCGGCCTTCGGATTGGCGCAGCCCTTCTGGGGCCGCGAGGCAGCACCGAGATGGTGCTGCCCTGCCTGTTTTACAAGGCCGTCAAACTCACCAGCGGTAGTGGGCGAATGCCTTGTTGGCTTCGGCCATGCGGTGGGTTTCTTCGCGCTTCTTGATGGCGCCGCCACGGTTTTCCGAGGCGTCGATCAGTTCAGCGGCCAGCTTCTTCGGCATGGTGTTCTCACCACGCTTGCGCGCGGAGTCGATCAGCCAACGCATGGCCAGAGCCATCTTGCGCGAGGCGCGCACTTCGACCGGCACCTGGTAGGTGGCACCACCGACGCGGYGGGACTTGACTTCGACCGACGGAGCCACGTTTTCCAGAGCCTTCTGAACCAGCTCGACGGAATTCGGGTTCTTCTCACCGATCACGTCCATGGCGCCATAGACGATCTTTTCAGCGACCGACTTCTTGCCGCTCAGCATCACCATGTTGATGAAACGGGCGATGGTTTCGCTTCCGTGCTTCGGATCCGGCAGGACTGCGCGCTGCGGCGTATTACCTTTACGAGACATGTGTGCTTTCCCTTAGCTCTTCGGACGCTTGGCGCCGTACTTGGAACGGCCCTGGCGACGCTTGGCAACGCCGGAGGCGTCGAGCGAACCACGAACGGTGTGGTAACGCACACCSGGCARRTCCTTSACRCGACCGCCACGSAYCAGRACCACSGAGTGCTCYTGCAGGTTGTGGCCTTCACCGCCGATGTAGGAAATCACTTCTTCCTGGTTGGTCAGGCGAACCTTGGCAACCTTGCGAAGGGCCGAGTTCGGCTTCTTCGGAGTAGTGGTGTAAACGCGCGTGCAGACGCCACGGCGCTGGGGGCACTTTTCGAGAGCCGGCGAGGCRCTCTTRTARGTGGTYGCCTGCCGCGGCTTGCGGACMAGCTGATTGATCGTCGCCATCAGTATGTTCTTCTGAGAGAGGCCGAAAAAAACCGGCCATGAATGCGGATATGTGCGAGCAGGCGAAAAACCGGCCTGCTGAGACAGACGATTGTAGCAACCTGGCGAAAACGCGGTCAAATGCGCACGCGCCAAGCCAGCCCTGATCCAGGGCCGTTACAGGGGAGCCTTCTCCATGCCCCCCGTTCAGGTTGTCGCCCGACCCATCGCTGGGCCGGGGCGGCATCCTACCTCATCGACGGCGAACAGACCAGCGGCCTGGGCCCTCGAGTGCAGATCCCGCCGAGGCGGGTCCTGCGTGATACGTGTCCGGCACGGAGCCGGACCATGAAGCAGGGACCGGCCGATGGCCGCCCCCTGCCCGATCGAGGTCCGGCCTGAGCCGGACCGGCCGATCAATCCTCGGCCTGCTCGGCGTCGGTCGACTCCACCACCACTTCCGGTGCTGCCACGGCCACGGCGGCTGCAGCTGCCGGGGTGCCGGCCAGAGTCTGCATTTCCGAGTCCGTCAGCCCGCTCGCATTGCGGCGGCGGTTGGCGTGGTAGGTCAGACCGGTACCGGCCGGAATCAGACGGCCGACGATCACGTTTTCCTTCAGGCCGCGCAGGTTGTCCTTGGTGCCGCGGACGGCAGCCTCGGTCAGCACGCGGGTGGTTTCCTGGAAGGAAGCAGCCGAGATGAACGATTCGGTAGCCAGCGATGCCTTGGTGATGCCCAGCAGGACCGGATCGAAGCGAGCAATCAGCTCGTTGCGGGTGGTCAGGCGTGCATTTTCCTCGATGACGCGCTGGCGCTCGACCTGTTCGCCGTTCAGGAACTTGCTGCTGCCCTGATCGGTGATCTCGACCTTGCGCAGCATCTGGCGGGTGATCACYTCGATGTGCTTGTCGTTGATC
>NZ_JBFTNR010000447.1:0-3554 GCF_056665995.1 Stenotrophomonas sp. 05L44_2 | reverse complement strand
GCTCGGCGATGATGCCCGCAGCCGCCTGCGCAACCAGAAGATCGGCTTCATCTTCCAGGGCTTCAACCTGATTCCGGACCTCAACCTGTTCGACAACGTGGACGTGCCGCTGCGCTACCGCAAGATGAGCGCCGGCGAGCGCCGCGAGCGCATCGAGAAGGCGCTGAGCCAGGTCGGCCTGGGCTCGCGCATGAAGCACTACCCGAACGAACTCTCCGGCGGCCAGCAGCAGCGCGCGGCAATCGCCCGTGCCCTGGCCGGCAGCCCGCGCCTGCTGCTGGCCGACGAACCGACCGGCAACCTGGACACGCAGATGGCGCGCGGGGTGATGGAACTGCTGGAGGAGATCAACGCCGCCGGCACCACCATCGTGATGGTCACCCACGACCCGGAACTGGCCGCACGCGCGCAGCGCAACGTGCACATCGTCGACGGCCAGGTCACCGACCTGGTGCGCGAGCCGGTGCTGGCCACCCCGCGTCGCATCGTCGCCGTCAACGAGTGAGGGCACGACCATGTTCGCCTACTACGCCCGACTGGCGGTACGCAGCTTCCGCCGCAACAAGGTACTGACCGCGCTGATGGTGGTCGCCATCGCGCTGGGCATCGGTGCTTCGATGACCACCCTGACCGTTTTCCACGTGCTGTCCGGCGACCCGATCCCTGACAAGAGCGACCGCCTGTTCTACGTGCAGGTCGATCCGCGCCCGCGCTCGGGTTACCTGACCGGCGAAGAGCCGGAGACCCAGATGACCCGCTTCGATGCAGAGACGCTGCTGCGCGAGAAGCGTGGCGAGCGCCAGGCGATGATGAGTGCTGGCGCCGTCACCGTCGAGCCGGAAGGCAGCACGTTGAAGCCGTTCAACATCGACACCCGCTGGACCTCGGCCGACTTCTTCCCGATGTTCAACGTGCCGATGCTGTATGGCCGTGCCTGGACGGCCAGCGACGATGACGGTCGCGCCCGCGTGGTGGTGCTGTCCAAGGTGATCAATGACAAGCTGTTCCAGGGCGCCGACAGTGTCGGCCGCCAGATCCGGGTCGAGGGCCATTCGCTGCGGGTGATCGGGGTGATGGACACCTGGAATCCGGAACCGCACTTCTTCGACCTGACCGTCGGCAACTACGGCCGCGAAGAGGACCTGATGATGCCGCTGTCCACCGCGATGGACCTCAAGCTCGGCAGCAACGGCAACATGAACTGCTTCCGCGACGGCGCACCCGATGACGACAGCAATTCGATCAACGCGCCGTGCACCTGGATCCAGTACTGGGTGGAGCTTGACCCGTCCAAGGCCGAGGACTACCGCCGCTACCTGGTGAACTACTCGGACCAGCAGCGGGCTGCCGGCCGTTTCGAGCGCCCGGCCAACGTGCGCCTGCGCACCGTGATGGAGTGGCTGACCTTCAACAACGCGGTACCCAGCGACGTACGCCTGCAGATGTGGCTGGCCCTGGGTTTCCTCGGTGTCTGCCTGGTCAACACGGTCGGCCTGCTGCTGGCCAAGTTCCTGCGCCGCAGCGGTGAGATCGGCGTGCGCCGCGCACTGGGTGCCAGCCGCGGGCAGATCTTCCTGCAGTGCTTGGTCGAGGCGGGCGCGGTGGGCGTGGTTGGTGGCGTGCTCGGCATCGGCCTGGCACTGCTGGGACTGTATGCGGTGCGCCAGCAGCCGGTGGACTACGCCAAGCTGGCCCACCTCGACGGCAGCATGCTGCTGCTCGCCCTCGGCCTGACCCTGCTGGCCAGCATTGCTGCCGGCTTCCTGCCCGCCTGGCGCGCGATGCAGGTCACCCCGGCCATCCAGCTCAAGTCGCAGTAAGCACCAGAACGAGGACTTCCCATGGACATCCGCCCCATCCTCAGCACCCTGCGCCGGCACAAGACCGCAGCCGCATTGATCGTGCTGGAAATCGCCCTGACCTGCGCCATCGTCTGCAATGCCCTGTTCCTGGTCACCCAGCGCGTGGAAAAGATCAGCCAGCCCAGCGGCCTGGCCGAGAACGAACTGGTCATGGTCCGGGTCAGCGGCATCGGCAAGCAGGCCAACGCCATGGCCCGCACCAACGAAGACCTGGCATCGCTGCGCGCGATTCCCGGCGTGACCAGCGTGACCAAGGTCAACCAGCTGCCATTCCGCCGCAACTCGAGCAACACCAGCATCTCGCGCGAACGTGACCAGGAGCGCCCGACCGCCTTCGTGTCGTTGTACATGTTCAGCGAGAACGCGTTGTCCACGCTCGGCCTGCAGCTGGTCGCCGGCCGCGACTTCCTGCCCAGTGAATACATCGACTATGAGGAAGCCCAGAAAAATCCCAAGCCCGACCGCGCCGCGCCGGTGATCATCAACCAGCAGGTCGCCGCCAAGATGTATCCGGACCAGAGCGCGCTGGGCAAGACCTTCTACATGGGCAACCAGGCCCTGCACGTGGTCGGCGTGGTCGCCCATCTGGCCACCCCCACCGACTACAACGACAACAGCACCCTGTCGATGATGCTGCCGGTGCGTACCGACTTCACCCGCGGCCCGTACATGCTGCGCACTTCGCCGGAACGCCGCGATGAAGTGCTGAAGGGTGCGCTGGCCGCGCTGGACCACAACGATCCCAACCGCCTGGTGCGCGAGAAACTGACCTATCAGGAACAGCGTGCCGACTACTTCAAGAACGACCGCTCGATGGTCGGGCTGCTGGTGACGGTCTGCGTGGCGCTGTTGGTGGTCACCGCCCTGGGCATCGTCGGCCTGGCCAGCTTCTGGGTGCAGCAGCGCAGCAAGCAGATCGGCATCCGCCGCGCATTGGGCGCCACCCGCGGGCAGATCCTGCGCTATTTCCAGACCGAGAACTTCCTGCTGGCCACGCTGGGCATCGTGCTGGGCATGCTGGCGGCGTACGCCATCAACCTGGCCCTGATGAACATGTACGAGCTGCCGCGCATGCCGCTGCTGTACCTGCCGCTGGGCGCAGCGCTGCTGTGGCTGCTGGGGCAGATCGCCGTGTTCGGCCCGGCCCGCCGCGCCGCTGCGGTGCCCCCGGCCGTCGCCACGCGGGGGGCGTGAGATGCGCGCCAGCCTGCTGGTGCTGTTGCTGGCCCTGCCGCTGCCGGTACTCGCCGGCAGCAGCAGCGCGCAGACGCTGGAGTGGCGACAGGACGATGCGCGGCTGGCGCTGCGCTCGACCGAAGGCGTGGTGAGGGTGGATGCGGCCAGCCCGGAGCCGCGCTTCGGCGTGCGCCATGGCGACCGCATCCTGCGCGTGGACGACTCGCCGGTGCGGCAGATCGAACAGCTCGCCGACGCAATACGGGCGGCATCGACGCCCACCGTCTACCTGCTGCTGCGCCGCGATGGCCGGATGCTGACCGTGCCGGTGGCGGTGTCGGCGTGGCGGGCGGCGCTGAACCCGCCAGCACCGCCGCCACCGCCGCCGCCACGGCGCTGAGTCGGGACGCCCCTGCGCTACCGCTGGTTTCGCTATATTGCAGAGCGGCCCGGTAGCGCCGGGCCATGCCCGGCGGTTCCAGCCGCTGCAACTGCACCCGCCCCGCCGGGCATGGC
>NZ_JBFTNR010000446.1:0-3563 GCF_056665995.1 Stenotrophomonas sp. 05L44_2 | reverse complement strand
CGGCTTACCAGCGCTACACGCTGGAGATATCGCGCACCGATGATCCGGCGCAGCAGGTGCTGGCCTATCGCGCGGCCTATGCGATGGTGGCCACCGGCACGCCGCCACCGCCGTCGTACAAGCTGGGTTCGGAAGACAAGCGGCTGGCGTCGCAGCAGCTGTGGGGGCTGATGGTGGAACAGGGCCGCAGCTGGGATGACCTTGGCCCGGACCTCACCGACGGCTCGCCGCGGCCGTTGCCACAGATGAAGGTGACGCCGATCTATTGATCGCGGTGTGCCGCTGCGCTCGCCGGGTATGGCGCGGCGCTACCGTTGGCTATCGCCACGCCTCGACCACCGCATCGCCGCGCAATGGCGCATACAACGGCAAGGCCAATTCCTGCTTCACCCATCCCGGGTTGAGCGCGCGCAATCCCGCCAGGTATTCGCGGGCCAATGCGGTTTCATCGTGCGATATCGCCAGCCGCGCCGCGCGTGCCCATGTCCGGTCCCAACCATGCGCCAGCGCCAGCGAGGTGGCCAGCGACGCATGTGCGCCGGCCACGTCGCCCTGTTCCCACTGCTGCTCGGCGCGGATGATCGCTTCATTTGAAAGCCGCATGTCGTACAGCTCGCGCAGGCGCGCCACGGCACGCGGATCGGCATCCACGCGCAGGTCGGTGTCCTGCCAGTCGCCGCCAGGCGTGCGCACCAGCAATGCCGCCGACCATTGCCCGCTGCGTTGTCCACCCGCCGCTTGTCCCGCTTCCAGCGCTGCCAGCAGGCGCGCGGCAAGCGCACCGTGGGTGGTCGTAAACGCGCGTTGCATCGCCGCCAGCACGTCCGGCCCGGCCAGTCCGTTGCCTTGCACGCTCACCTTGCCCTCGCCAACGGCACCTGCCCAATCGGCCCGCTGCGCGGTCGCGCCGGTGTACTGCGCGTTGCCGCCTCGCGCACTGACCAGCCCGACCTGGCGCTCGGCGATGGTGGTGCCATCGAAGTCGCCATCCTCGTCCAGCAACTGCTTGAGCACCTGCGCCGGCGTGCGACCTTCGGCCAGCAGCGCCAGCCCCTTCGAGCCGTAGGTCGGGTTGGTTTCGAACTGGCTGGCGACCGCGCCGACCTTCGCCTGCGCCCACGGCACGCCGACACCGCCGACGGCGAGATTGTGCGTGGCGACAGCCACCCCGCAGTCGCCGGCTTCGTTGCAGGCGGCAATGGAAAAGGTCGCCCATGCCGGCGCAGCGACAGCAGCGAGCAGCAAGGCCAGGCAGGGGCGCAGCATGAACATGGTCGTCTCCGGTGAAGGCGTTGAACTGGGATGCAACGGACGCGCGGAAGGTTTAGTAGATCCACGCCATGCGCGGATGAATCCCCATCGAAATCGAATATTTCGACAATTCGTCGAAGAGCCTCCACGCATGGCGTGGATCTACCGTTTCGACCAAGGTCGACACCCACCAACAGCAGGCCATGCCAGGTATAGCCAGCTTTTGACGTTGACGTTGACGTTGCCTCCGCAGGTGCAGGGCGCAGCCCTGCCGGACCGCCCCCTACCGCCCCGGCAACTGGGTAAACGCGCGCTGCATGCAGTCCTCGCGCGGGCACACCCGGCAGCCCGGCCCGATCGACACCGAATTGCCTGGGCTCTGCACGTCCAGCCCCAGCGAATACACCAGCCGATCGGCATGCTGCAGGTCACACCCCAGTGCCACCGCGAAGGTCTTGCGTGGCTGGCCRTGTCCCACCGGGCCGCTGCTGACCTGCCGTGCCAGCCAGAAATGGCGGCGGCCATCGGGCATGCGCGCGGTCTGGGTGAGGATGCGTCCGGGCTGGTTGAACGCCTCATAGACGATCCACAAAGGGCAGGAACCGCCCACCTGCGAGAAGTGGAAGTCGGTGGCCGAGTGGCGCTTGGACACGTTGCCGGCGCGGTCCACGCGGATGAAGAAGAACGGCAGCCCCGGCGCACTGCGGCGTGCCAGCGTACTCAACCGATGGCAGACCGCCTCGAATCCCACACCGAACTGATGCGCCAGCAGCTCGATGTCATAACCGCTGGCCTCGGCCGCGCGCAGGAAACGCATGTATGGCATCACCAGCGCACCGGCGAAATAGTTGGACAGGCCGATGCGCGCCTGTGCGATGCGGGCCTCGTCGGTGAAGCCGGTGCGCGCGATCACCGCATCGATCTGCGGCAGGTAGCCGCGCAGCGCCAGCTCGACCGCCATCTGGAACGCCTGCTGGCCCGGCTCCAGGTAGTCGGGCAGCCACAGCGTACGGCTGCCGGCATCGTACTGGCGCTTCTCGCGCCCGGCCTGCAGCGCGGCCACTTCCACCAGCACCCCATGGCGGTCGGCCAGCAGCTGGCGCAGCCGTGGCGCCACGTGCCCCGGCGCCAGCCCCCATTCGGCGAACAGCTGCTCGGCCAGTTCGTCCAGCTCGGGGATGTGGTTGTGCATGCGGTTGAAGAACTCGCGCACCTGGTCGCCGGCCGGCAACGTGCTGCCCGCGCCCGGCTCGCCCAGTTGGAACTCCAGCGCGGCGGCATGCTCGCGCAATGCCAGGTGGCGGCGATGCAGGTCCAGCAGCGCGCGGCTGACCTGCGGCAGGTTGCCGGCCAGCGCGCGCAGTTCGGTGGCGCTGACGTCGGCCAGGCCCAGATCGCGCAGCGTCTCGCCCAGCGACTCCTGCAGCGCGGCGGGCTCATCGTCGTCGAACAGGGTGGAAACATCGCCCAACACCTCGCCCAGCTTCTTCTGCACCGCAGGCGTCAGCGGGCGCTTGTTGCGCTCGATCTGGTTCAGGTAGCTGGCCGACAGCCCCAGGGCGCGGGCAAGCTCGGCCTGGCTGTAGCCGCGCTGCTCGCGCAGGCGCAGCAGACGCAGGCCGAGCTGGCGCTGGGGGGCTGAATGATTCACAGGATTAACAGGAATCGTGGCGGGCATTGGCCAGATTAAGCGGATTCAGGCCGGAAATCGAGGCGTGGCCTGTGAATAATGCCAAGAATCTTTCGCACCCCGTGGATTGTCGTCATGACTGTTGCAGCGCCCCGTATCCGCATGCTGATCGATGGCCAGTTCGTTGAATCGGCCACCTCCCACTGGCAGGACGTGATCAACCCGGCCACCCAGGACGTGCTGGCCCAGGTGCCGTTCGCCACCACGGGTGAAGTCGATGCCGCCGTGGCTGCCGCCAAGGAAGCCTTCAAGACCTGGCGCAAGACCCCGATCGGTACCCGCGCGCGCATCTTCCTGAAGTACCAGCAGCTGATCCGCGAAAACATGAGCGAGCTGGCGCACATCCTCACCGCCGAACAGGGCAAGACCCTGCCGGACGCCGAAGGCGATGTGTTCCGCGGCCTGGAAGTGGTCGAGCACGCGGCCGCCATCGGCAACCTGCAGCTGGGCGAACTGGCCAACAACGTGGCCAACGGCGTGGACACCTACTCGATCATGCAGCCGCTGGGCGTGTGCGCAGGCATCACCCCGTTCAACTTCCCGGCGATGATTCCGCTGTGGATGTTCCCGATGGCCATTGCCACCGGCAACACCTTCATCCTCAAGCCGTCCGAGCAGGACC
>NZ_JBFTNR010000445.1:0-3581 GCF_056665995.1 Stenotrophomonas sp. 05L44_2 | reverse complement strand
GCCTGGTTCTGGCTCAACGCCGCTGCCGAGGCGAATGCGTCACGCGCGTCCTGCTCCCGCCCCAACTGCTGCAGCAGTTCGCCGCGCACGACCATCAGCGGTGCGTAGCCCTGCAGCCGTGGCTCATCCAGCAGCGGCTGCAATAGTGCCCATGCCGCGAACGCGCCTTCGCTGCGCGACACCGCCACCACCCGGTTCAATGCCACCACCGGCGATGGCATTACCTGCAGCAGCTGCGCATACAGTGCAGCGATGCGCGCCCAGTCGGTGTCTTCGGCACGCCGCGCACTGGCATGGCAGAAGGCGATCCGCGCCTGCAGCACATAGGGGTCATCGCCGCCACCCGCCGACACCGCACGCGCCAGTGCCTGCTGGCCGCGTTCGATCTGCAGCCAGTCCCAGCGCGCCCGGTTCTGCTGGTCCAGCAGGATCGGCGCACCCTGCGCATCCACCCGTGCCGCCGCGCGCGAGGCCTGCAGTTCCATCAGCGCCAACAGGCCCAGTACCGGCGGCACCGGCATGCGATGGGCGAGGATGCGCGCCAGCCGCAGCGCCTCGGCGCACAGCGCCGGTCGCATCCAGTCGTCGCCTGCACTGGCTGCATAGCCTTCGTTGAACACCAGGTAGATCGCCTCCAGCACCGAGGCCAGTCGCTCCGGCAATGCATCAGCACGCGGCACTTCGTAGGGGATCTGCTTCTGCGCCAACGTGCGCTTGGCACGCACGATGCGCTGGGCGATGGTCGGCTCCGGCTGCAGGAACGCGCGGGCGATCTCGGTCGTGGTCAGCCCGCCCAGCAGGCGCAGGCTCAGCGCCACCCGCGCGTCGGCAGGCAGGACTGGATGGCAGGCCACGAACATCAGCCGCAGCAGGTCATCGCCGATGTCGTCTTCCAGCGCCTGGCTGTCGTCGGGCGCGGGCAATGCGGCCGGATGCAGTTCCTCCCCCCATTGCGCATGCTGCTGCGCCACCCGACGGTGCTGGCGCAGCACATCGATGGCGCGGTTGCGCGCGGTGGTCATCAGCCAGGCTCCAGGATTGTCCGGGATGCCCTGCACCGGCCAACGCTCCAGCGCGGCCAGCCAGGTGTCCTGGGCCAGCTCTTCGGCACGACCGACATCGCCGCCGAGCAGGCGCGCCAGGCGCGCGATCAACACTGGCGATTCCATCCGCCAGAGGGTGTCCAGGCGCTGGCTCAGGGCGGGCTCGTGCATGCGCCGATCACAGCATGCGGGCCCGGCCCGCACAAGCGCCGGCGTTCACGCTTCCACGATCGGCTTGAAGCCGCCCCAGAACATGCGCTTGGTATCGAACGGCATGTCCTTCGGGCCGATATGCGCCAGCCGCGGGTCGGCCATCACCTTCTTGTTGATGCGGTCGCGCGCGGCACGCGTGCGGAACACCACGAAGGCCACGATCACCGTTTCGCCCGGCTTGAGCTTCACCGCCTGCGGGAACGAGGTCGATTTCCCGGGTTGCACGTCATCGGCCACGCATTCCATGTACTGCAGCGCGCCATGGTCCTTCCACACTGCGCCGGCCTGGCGGGCAAGGCGGCGATAGGCCGCCACCTTGTCCTGCGGGCACGGCAATACGTAAGCATCCACGTAAGCCATGGGGATTCTCCCTGCGGCGGCCGCTCAGCCCGGCTCGCCATCCATGTGTGCGATTTCCCAGAGATGTCCATCCAGGTCCTGGAAGCCGCGCTGGTACATGAAGCCGTAGTCGCGCCCCGGCTGCGGTTCGCTGGCACCGGCGGCCAGCGCCTTGTCCACCATGGCGTCCACCGCCTTGCGGCTGTCAGCCGACAGGCAGGTGATCACCTCGGTCTGCGCATGCGCATCGGCGATGCCCTTGGTGGTGAACTGCTGGAAGAACGGCTTGACCAGCAGCATCACGAAGATGCTCTCGCTGACCACCATGCAGGCGGCGTTCTCGTCGGTGAAGGCCGGGTTGAAGCTGTAGCCCAACGCGGCGAAGAACGCCTTGGCTTTTTCCAGATCCTGCACGGGCAGGTTGACGAAGATCATCTGCGGTTGCGGTGTACTCATCGGTGCGGTTCCCTGCGATGGATGGAGAAAAGGAAAATCAGGGCTGCTTCATGCAGTTGACCATCCACGGCTTGCCGTAGCGGTCGGTCAACATGCCCCAGCGGTGGGCCCAGAAGGTTTCGGCGATCGGCATCTGCACCTGGCCACCCTCGGCCAGCGCCGCGAAAACGCGCTCGGCTTCTTCGATGCTGTCCACGTCGACGTTGATGGTGGTCGAGCCACCCTCGCCGCCGCCGGGACCATCGGCTGCCATCAGGATCGCCGCGCCGATCTCCAGCTGGCTGTGGGCCACATGGTCGAGGGTGTCGGCCGGCATTTCATTGCAGCCCGGCGAGCCGTCGGACGGCGGCATGTCGCGGTACTTCATTTCCGACGTGACCTGGCCGCCGAGTGCCTTGGCATAGAACGCCATTGCGTCGTGGGCCTGGCCGCTGAAGCCGAGGAAGGGAATCAGTTTCATGGGAATGCTCCGTAGGATGGGATGAATGCGCGACCGTACTCAGGCACGGTCGAGCTGCTCACGCAGACGCTGTTCCTGCTGCTGTAATTCAGGGGTGAAGGCTTCGCCGAAGTCTTCGGCGGAGATCAACGGGCGCAGTTCGAGGGCACCGCCCGCGCCGAAGGGCGCACGGCTGGCCCATTCGGTGGCCTCGTCCAGCGAGCGCACGTCCCACAGCCAGAACCCGGCGATCTGCTCGCCGGCCGGGCCGAACGGGCCGCTCTCGACCCGGGGCGTACCACCACCGAAATGGACGCGCCGGCCGCGCTGAGTGGCATGCAGGCCTTCCCCGGCAAGCATGATGCCGGCGGCCACCAGTTGTTCGTTGTAGGCGCCCATGGTGGCCAGTTCCTGTTCGCTGGGCATGCGCCCGGCTTCGGAATCGGCGTTGGCTTTGACGATCACCATCACTTTCATTGCGGTCTCCGCTGGGCTGCGGGTGCGTGCCCTTCCCTCTTACAACGAACCAGGGGCGCGAGGATCGACACCGTCGTGCAGATTATTTTTCCTGCGGAAAGCGCGCCTTCGGCGGGGATYGGCGAACGGCGGGGCCCCTCCGTGGTGGGGTGGGGTTGGTCGCTGGAAGCTGGGTTTCCGAGTGAAGGCTGGGCGGGTGGGATTGGCGGGGACGCCGTGAATCCGTCCCTGGACGCTTAGCCGCGCCATCCATGGCGCGGATACCCCGCCAACCCCACCCGCCCAGCCCCAGACAGATTCCGGTGGCCGAACCACCACGGGAAGATCAAGAAAAAAGGCAGAAGCAACAGCAACAGCAACAGCAACAGCAAAAGCGGTTGGCTGGCAGCCTTCGCTTTGCGAGCGAAGCGACCCGCGTTTGCCTTTTCCTGTGATTTCCCGTGGTGGACGCCGCAGGAACCTGTCCGTGGCCGGGCGGGTGGGTTGCGCAGGGGCGTAAGCGCCATGGATGGCGCGCCCGAGCCTACAAGGACGTATTCACGGCGTCCCCTGCGCAGCCCACTTGCCCGGCCAACCCGCAGAGATGCAGCTCTTCACGCCCAACCCCACCACGG
>NZ_JBFTNR010000444.1:0-3586 GCF_056665995.1 Stenotrophomonas sp. 05L44_2 | reverse complement strand
GGCCTCGTACAGTTCCATCATGGTGAATTCCGGGTTGTGGCGGGTGCTGACGCCTTCGTTGCGGAAGTTGCGGTTGATTTCGTAGACGCGTTCCAGGCCACCGACGGTCAGGCGCTTGAGGTACAGCTCCGGCGCAACGCGCAGGTACAGGTCAAGGTCCAGCGCGTTGTGGTGGGTGGTGAACGGCTTGGCCGCCGCGCCGCCGGGGATGTAATGCATCATCGGCGTTTCGACTTCGAGGAAGTCGCGGTTGTCCAGCCATGCACGCATCGCACGGATGATCTTCGAGCGCTTGATGAAGACCGCGCGCGACTCCGGCGTCACGATCAGGTCGACGTAACGCTGGCGATAACGCTGTTCGACGTCGGCCAGGCCATGCCACTTGTCCGGCAGCGGGCGCAGCGACTTGGTCAGCAGACGGATCGATTCGGCCTTGACCGACAGCTCGCCGGTCTTGGTGCGGGTCAGGCCACCTTCGACAGCGATGATGTCGCCCACGTCCCAGCCCTTGAAGGCGGTGTAGGCATCACCCAGCACGCTGCCCTGCAGGAACAGCTGGATGCGGCCCGATTCGTCCTGGATCTGGGCGAAGCTGGCCTTGCCCATGACCCGCTTGGCCATCAGGCGACCGGCCATCTTCACCTGGCGGCCGTTGCCTTCCAGGGTTTCGGCGGTCCACTGCTCCGCATCGGCGAATTCTTCCTGCAGGCTGCCGGCGAAGTCCTCGCGACGGAAGTCGTTCGGATACGCGATCCCCTGCCCGCGCAGCGCTTTGAGTTTCTCACGGCGCTCGGCGATCAACTTGTTTTCGTCGACGGGGGGGGTATCGGTAGCTTCGCTCATGGATCTGCGGGAATCGTGTAGTGAGGGGGAGTGTTGCGCCCGGCGCAGCCGGTTGCCCAGCATACCAAAAGCGCCCTGCCCCGGCCTCGGGCCGCCCCTGCTGCGGTAGCCGCCAACCTTGGTTGGCGCCCACCGTGTCGACCAAGGTCGACACCTACCGGGCTCCCAGGAACCCCTGCCGCAGTCGATCAACCTCAATCCACCGCCCTGGTAGCCGCCAACCTTGGTTGGCGC
Organism: Stenotrophomonas sp. 05L44_2; assembly: GCF_056665995.1. NCBI lineage: Bacteria > Pseudomonadati > Pseudomonadota > Gammaproteobacteria > Lysobacterales > Lysobacteraceae > Stenotrophomonas > Stenotrophomonas sp. 05L44_2. The sequence continues at coordinate 2,509 of NZ_JBFTNR010000444.1, read as the reverse complement.
TCTACCGCGCCGGGCATGGGGAGGCATCCACGCATGGTCTGGATCTACTGTGTCGACCAAGGTCGACACCTACCGGGCTCGGGGGTCGACACCTACCGGGCTCGGGGGGCGACGCCTACGGGGCTCCGGGGGGGCGACACCTACCCGTTTCCCGGGAATGCCTGCCGCAGCYCATCCACCAGCACCCGCTGGTTCTCCGAATAGTCCACCGGCACCGACACCAGATGCACGCCGCCCGCGGTGAACGCTGCTTCCAGGGTCGGAATGAACTGCTCGATCGCCGTCACCTCGTGCCCTTGGCAGCCATAGGCCTCGGCGTATTTGACGAAATCCGGATTGCCGAAGGTCATGCCGTAGTCGGCGAAACCATCCACCGCCTGCTTCCAGCGGATCATTCCGTAGGCGCCGTCGTTGAGGATCAGCACTACCAGGTTCAGGCCCAGCCGCCGCGCGGTCTCCAGCTCCTGGCTGTTCATCATGAAACCGCCATCGCCACACACCGCCAGCACGCGTCGCTGCGGATACAGGATCGAGGCCATGATCGCTGACGGCAGCCCTGCGCCCATCGTTGCCAATGCGTTGTCCAGCAGCAGCGTATTGGCCACCTGGGTACGGTAGTTGCGCGCGAACCAGATCTTGTACATGCCATTGTCCAGCGCCACGATGCCGTCCGGCGGCATCACCTGGCGCACGTCATGCACCAGCCGCTGCGGCGTGAAACCGGCCTCTTCGGCGCGATCGGCGATGTGCTCCAGGATCGTCGCGCGCAGCGGCAGCAGTGCAGCGGCGTTGTCCACCCTGCCCTCGATACGGTCGGCCAGCAGGGTCAGCGAGCGGCCGATATCGCCGATCACCTCCACCTGCGGGAAGTACACCTGCTCCACCGCRGCCTGCGARTAGCCGATGTGGATGACCGTGCGGCCACCCGGGCGCATCACGAAGGGCGGCTTCTMCGTCACCTCGTGGCCAATGGTCACGATCACATCGGCCTGATCGATGGCCATGTGCACGTAGTCGCGCTCGCTCAGTGCCGCCGTGCCCATGTACAGGCCCGAGCCACCGGCCACCGCGCCCTTGCCCATCTGCGTGGTGACGAACGGGATGCCGGCCCGCAGCACGAAGGCCGACAGCGCCTCGCTGGACTGCGGTCGCGACGCCGCCGAGGCGATCACCAGCAGCGGACGCTTGGCCTCGCGGATGATCTGCGCCGCACGGTCCAGCGCCTCGGGACTGGCGATCGGCCGATCCACCGGGTGTGGCGGGATCAGTGCAACGTCCTCGACCTCCATCGCCGCGATGTCCTCGGGCAGTTCCAGCAGCACCGGCCCGGGGCGCTCTTCCAGCGCCGTGCGGAAGGCCTCGCGGACGATGGTGGGGATGGTGCGCGCCGAAACGATCTGCCGCGCCGACTTGGTCAGCGGCTTCATCGTGCTGACGATATCCACGATCTGGAAGCGCGCCTGCTTGCTGGCCACGATGCCCTTCTGCCCGGTGATCATGATCACCGGCCACGCGCCGAGCAGTGCGTAGGCGGCACCGGTGGTGAAGTTCAGCGCACCCGGGCCGAGCGTGGCCAGGCACACGCCGGGCTTGCCGGTCAGGCGGCCGTAGGTCGCGGCCATGAACACGGCAGCCTGTTCGTGGCGGGTGATGACCAGCTCGATGCTGGAGTGGCGAAGCGACTCGACGACATCGAGGTTCTCTTCACCGGGAATGCCAAAAATGCGCTCGACGCCCTCGTTTTCGAGTGCGGCGACGAGCAGATCGGAACCCTTGGACATGGAATGACGTCCTTCTCGCAGTGCGTGATGATGGAACGTTGCAGGGATGCTGACAGGAACGGTGGATGGCCCGCGTCAACGGCGGTCGAACCACACCGTCTGCGCGTTGACGAACTCGCGGATGCCGAAGTGCGACAGCTCGCGGCCGAAGCCGCTCTTCTTCACTCCGCCGATCGGCACGCGTGGATCGGAGGCAGAGAAAYCGTTGACGAACACGCCACCGGTCTGCAGCCGGCGCGCCAGCTGCATCGCGCGGGCGTGGTCGCCGGTCCACAGATTGCCGCTCAGGCCGAACTCGCTCTGGTTGGCCAGTTCCACCGCATGGTCGGCGTCGCGCGCGCGGCTGATCGACGCCACCGGCCCGAAGGTCTCGGTGTCGAAGGCCTGCATGCCCGGCTCGACGCCCGCCAGCACGGTGGGTGCATAGAAACTGCCGGGGCGATCGAGCTGCTTGCCGCCCACGAGCAACTGCGCACCGGCCTCGACCGACGCACGCACCTGTGCATCAAGCTGTTCAAGCAGGTCCTGCCGGGCCATCGGTCCGATCCGGTTGCCGGCCTCGCGGCCATCGCCCACGGTCAGCGCCTGCACGCGCTCGCAGAACAACGACACGAAACGCTCATACACGGCGTCTTCGACGATGATGCGCTTGCCGGCAATGCACACCTGCCCGGTGTTCTGGAAGCGCGAGGCCACCGCGGCATCGACCGCTGCCTCCAGGTCGGCGT
>NZ_JBFTNR010000443.1:0-3587 GCF_056665995.1 Stenotrophomonas sp. 05L44_2 | reverse complement strand
CTTCGAGGGGCCGCGCTGGTCAGCGATCTGGGACCTGCTGCGCACCGGCCTGCCGATCGGCATCACCGTGCTGATGGAAGGTGGCCTGTTCATCGTCACTGCATTGCTGATTGGTCGCCTGGGCGCCAATGAAGCGGCCGCGCACCAGATCGCGATCAACGTGGCGCAGCTGTGCTTCATGATCCCGATGGGTGTGGCCGAGGCGACCACCGTGCGGGTCGGCCATGCGGTTGGCCGTGGCGATGGCTTCGGCGTGCGCCGTGCGGCGTGGGCCGGCTACGCGATCATCATGGGTACGCAGACGCTGTCGGCGGCGGCACTGCTGTTCGGCCACGACGCCATCGTCGGCGTCTACACCAACGACCTGGCCGTGGCCGGGCTGGCCTCGACCCTGCTGCTGTACGCGGCCACCTTCCAGTTCCCCGATGGCATCCAGGTGCTGTCGGCCGGCGCGCTGCGCGGCCTGAAGGACACCCGCGTGCCGATGTTCATCGCCATGTTCGCCTACTGGGGCCTGGGCATGCCGCTGGGTGCCGGGCTCGGCCTGGGCCTGGGCATGGGGCCGCAGGGCATGTGGATCGGCCTGATCGTCGGCCTGACCGCCGCCGCCATCCTGATGGGCTGGCGCCTGAGCCGCAGCAGCAAACGCATTGGCCAGTCCACGCTGGCCTGACATCACGCCGGTCCCGGGCAACCGTGACTGGCGATCCCCTGACTTGTGTCCGATGCTGCCTCACGCGGCACCGGCTATGCTGTTACCACGGCAAGAAGCCATCCGGAGTGCTCCATGAACCAACCCGTGCCGCCGCTGCCCCCGGCGAACCGCAATCCTGTCGCCAGCTTCTTCATCGGGCTGTGGGACGTGATGAATTTCACCCGCCGGTTGATCCTCAACCTGGTGTTCTTCGGCCTGTTGCTGCTGGTGCTGGTGATGTTCATCGTCGCTGCGGGCATGGGCGCAGGTGCCAGCAAGGCGCTGCAGGACCGCACCACCCTGGTGATCGCGCCGGAAGGCCGCCTGGTCGAGCAGTACAGTGCCGATCCGGTCAGCCGCGCGCTGGCCAAGGCCGTCGGTGACAACGGTGCCGAGGAAGTGCAGCTGCGCGATCTGATCCGGGTGATCGAGAGCGCGCGCGATGACAAGAAGATCGAGCGGGTGGTGCTGGAACTGGACAAGCTGCAGCCGTCCGGTTTCGCCTCGCTGCGCGAAGTGTCCGCCGCGCTGCAGGACCTGCGCGCCTCGGGCAAGCAGCTGGTGGCCTTCAGCGAGAGCATGGGGCAGTCGCAGTATCTGCTTGCCGCACAGGCCGACGAGGTCTACCTGGACCCCATGGGGTCGGTGGTGCTGGAAGGCCTGGGTCGCTACCGCCAGTATTTCCGCACCGGCCTGCAGGACAAGCTGGGCGTGGACGTGCACCTGTTCAAGGTRGGCGAGTACAAGTCGGCGGCCGAGCCGTACGTGCTCGACGCGGCGTCGCCGGCGTCCAAGGAAGCCGATCTGTTCTGGATGAACGATGTGTGGCAGCGCTACCTCGGCGATATCGCCAAGGCCCGCCGCCTGGATCCGGCACAGCTGGCGGCCGGTATCGACACCCTGCCTGAAGGCGTCGCTGCCGCTGGCGGCGACCTGGCCAAGTTCGCCCTGCAGCAGAAGCTGGTGACCGCGCTGAAGACCCGCGAGGAATTCGAGGATCTGATGATCGAGCGCGGCGTGGCCGACGAAGACGCCGACGGTGGTTTCCGCAACATCGATTTCGGCACCTACATGGCCCAGCTCGATGCGCGCCGCAACCCGGTTGATTCGCGTCCGCAGGTCGCGGTCATCGTGGCCTCCGGTGAAATCAGCGGCGGCGATCTGCCGGCCGGCCGTATCGGTGGTGAATCGACCTCGGCGCTGCTGCGTGCGGCCCGCGACGATGACGACGTCAAGGCCGTGGTGCTGCGCGTGGATTCGCCGGGCGGCGAAGTCTACGCCTCCGAGCAGATCCGTCGCGAAGTGGTGGCACTGCAGGCTGCCGGAAAGCCGGTGGTTGTGTCCATGGGTGACCTCGCTGCGTCCGGTGGTTACTGGATCAGCATGAACGCCGATCGCATCTATGCCGATCCGTCGACCATCACCGGTTCGATCGGCATCTTCGGCATGATCCCCAACTTCAGCCGTGCGCTGGACAAGTTCGGCGTGCACACCGATGGCGTCGGCACCACCCGTTTCGCCGGTGCCTTCGATGTCACCCGGCCGATGGACCCGGCCGTGGGCCAGGTCATCCAGTCGGTGATCAACAAGGGCTATGCCGATTTCACCGGCCGTGTTGCCGAGGCCCGCAAGAAGCCGGTCGAGGCGATTGACGAAGTGGCCCGTGGGCGCGTCTGGAGCGGTGCGCAGGCCAAGGAGCGCGGTCTGGTCGATGCCTTCGGTGGCCTGAAGGACGCCGTGGCTGACGCTGCTGGCCGGGCCAAGCTGGGCGCGACCGACAAGTACCGCGTGCGTTACATCGAGAAGGCGGCGACGCCGTTCGCGCAGTTCGTCAGCGGCTTCGCTGGCAGCCACGCCGGCGCCTGGATGCTGGCCGATTCCGGCGTGGGCCGGATGATGCTGGCGCGCACGATGCCGGAAATCGATACGCAGCTGCGCTTCGTTGAGAACGCGGCCCGCGAGAAGGGCAACGGTGCACCGGTGAAGTCGCTGGCGTATTGCTTCTGCGGGTTCTGATGGCCCATCCACGCATGGCGTGGATCTACTGAATGCACAACGCCCGGCCTTGGCCGGGCGTTGTTGCATGCGGGGTTCTACTGCGCGTCGGCCTCTGCCTTGCGCTCGCGTTCGGCCGCCTCGTCCAGTGTCTTCTGCACGGACTTTGCGCGGTCCAGCGGTTGATTGATCGCCTTGGCCATCGCCTGCGGTTGCGGTGGTCGTTCGGGATTGGGCGGTGCAGGGCGCTGGCACCCGGCCAGCGCGACGGCCGACAGCAGGACGGGAATCAGGACGCGCATGGCAGCTCTCCACGAGGGACGTGCAGCCAGTGTCGCATCCCGGGCGACGGACGGTCGTGAGCGCGTATCCTTGCCGCATCGAAACACAGCGGGCGCGGCCCCGGAGGACATATGACCCAGCAACGGTGGCGCCTGGATGGGCAGACGGCCCTGATCACCGGTGCCAGCGCCGGTATCGGCCTGGCGATCGCGCATGAACTGGCCGGTCTCGGCGCCGATCTGATGATCGTCGGCCGCGACCTGGACATGCTCGAGAGTGCTCGCGACGAACTGCTGGATGTGTATCCGCAGCACCAGGTGCACGCCTTGGCCGCCGATGTGTCCGACGACGAAGATCGCCGGCAGATCCTGGACTGGGTCGAGGACCACGCCGACGGCCTGCACATCCTGGTCAACAATGCCGGTGGCAACATCACCAAGCCCGCCACGGAGTATTCCGAAGACGAGTGGCGCGGCATTTTCGAGACCAATCTGTTCTCGGCGTTCGAGCTGTCGCGCTATGCGCATCCGTTGCTCGCGCGACACGCTTCATCGGCCATCGTCAACGTCGGCAGCGTGTCCGGCCTGACCCATGTGCGCAGCGGCGTGGTCTATGG
>NZ_JBFTNR010000442.1:0-3597 GCF_056665995.1 Stenotrophomonas sp. 05L44_2 | reverse complement strand
CTGCGTGACGCTGTCGTCGTCGCGCTGATCGCCGGTGCGGCGACGTCCGTAACGGCCCAGGCGCAGGAAGCGACCAACCTGGATCGCATCTCGGTGACCGGTTCGCGCATCAAGAGCACCGACATCGAAACCTCGCAGCCGGTCCTGAGCCTGACCCGCGCCGACATCGAAAAGCAGGGTGTGACCTCGGTCGCCGACATCCTGCAGCGCGTTGCCGCCAACGGTGCCGCCCTGAACCGCACCTTCAACAACGGCGGTGACGGCTCGGCCGGTATCAGCCTGCGCAACCTCGGCTCGGACCGTACCCTGGTGCTGGTCAATGGCCGTCGCTGGACCACCGGCCTGGACGGCAGCGTCGACCTGAACACCATCCCGACCGCGATGATCGAGCGCATCGACATCCTGAAGGACGGCGCTTCGACCATCTATGGTTCGGATGCCATCGCCGGCGTGGTGAACATCATCACCAAGCAGAACTTCGACGGCGCCGAAGCGAACTTCTACAAGGGCCAGTACAGCGACGGTGACGGCGAGCGTGAAGCGGCCGATTTCACCATCGGCACCACCACCGATCGCGCATCGCTGATGCTGGGTGTCTCCTACGTCAAGGAAGGCAAGGTCATGGCCGGCGATCGCAAGATCTCCGCCGGTGGCCCGCCGTTCTTCGACGGCCAGAGCAGCACCGGCATGCCGGGCTCCTACATCCGCAACGACGAGCGCTATGTGCTGATCAACGGCGTGGAGACGCCGTTCAACGCCAACGTCCACGGCTACAACACCGCCCCGGACAACTACCTGTTGACCCCGCAGGAACGTACGTCGCTGTTCGCTTCTGGTTCGTACAACGTTACCGACAACATCACCTTCCGTACCGAGGCGATGTACAACGAGCGCAAGTCCGAGCAGCTGCTGGCGGCCATGCCGGTCACCAGCATGCGCCTCAGCGCCAACAGCATGTACAACCCGACGGGTGAAGACCTGACCGGCGTCAACCGTCGTTTCAATGAAAGCGGCGGCCGTTCGTTCAACCAGAACGTCAAGAACTGGCACTTCTACGGTGGCTTCGAAGGCTTCTTCGAGTTCGCGGACCGTAACTTCGACTGGGATGTCGGCTACCGCTACGACAAGACCGACCAGAACGACCTGACCTACGGCCTGTTCAATCTGGCCAACCTGCGCAACGCTTACGGCCCGTCCGAAATGCGTGGCGGCGTGCCGGTCTGCGTCACCGCCCCGGGCGGCGACATCATTCCGGAGTGCGTGCCGGTCAACGCTCTGGGCCCGGAAGGCTCGATCAGCCAGGCCGCGCTCGACTACACTTCGTTCACCGCACACGATTCGGCCAGCCTGGTGTCCAAGGGCTACTACGCCAACATCTCCGGTGAAATCGTGCAGCTGCCGGCCGGCGCTCTGGCCTTCGCTGCCGGTTACGAGTACCGCAAGGAGACCGGTCAGTTCGATCCGGACGCCTTCATCGCTGCAGGCCTGAGCACCGGCAACGGCGCAAAGCCGACCAAGGGCGGCTACGACCTGGATGAAGTCTTCCTGGAACTGTCGATCCCGGTGCTGGCCGACCTGCCGGGCGCCAAGCTGCTCGACTTCAGCGCGGCGACCCGCTACTCGAAGTACAGCAACTTCGGCAATACCACCAACAACAAGTTCGGTTTCCGCTGGAAGCCGATCGACGACCTGATGATCCGCGGCAACTACTCGGAAGGCTTCCGCGCGCCGAGCATCAGCAACCTGTATGGCGGTGACGGCGACTCGTTCGAAACCTACGCCGATCCGTGCGCGGCTGCCAACGGCCCGACCGGTGCGGTGCTGGCCCAGTGTATCGCCCAGGGCGTTCCGGCTGGCTTCGTCCAGCCCAACACCAAGGACGACGACGGCGTTCCGCAGTCGGGCGCGGCCCAGACTGCCGAGCCGTTCACCTGGAAGTCGAACCCGAACCTGAAGCCGGAAACCTCGACCAGCAAAACGCTGGGCCTGGTGTGGAGCCCGAGCTTTGTCAGCGGCCTGAACGTGACCCTGGACTGGTGGCAGATCAAGATCGAAGACGCCATCACCCGTCCGGCGATCCAGGACATCATGAACTACTGCTACGGCGGTTCCCCGGCAGAACAGGCCGCGTACTGCGGTCTGATCACCCGTGATCCAGCCTACGGCACCATCGAAGAACGCTACACCATCACCAACGTCGACATGCCGCTGCAGAATCTGGCGTCGTACAAGGTGGAAGGCTGGGATCTGGGCGTGYTGTACCGCCTGCCGGAAACCTCGTTCGGCCAGTTCACCGTCAGCTGGGACAGCACCTACCTTTCCAAGTGGGAAACCAAGGCCACCGAAGATTCCGAGGTGGAAGGCCGCCAGGGTCGCTATCTCGACCAGGATCCGTACTGGCGCATCCGCTCCAACCTGTACGTCGACTGGTCCTTCGGCGACTTCGGCGTCAATTAYGGCCTGCGTTACAAGTCCGGCATGACCGAAGACTGCCTGCTGGGCGGCGCACTGCGCAGCTACTGCTCCGATCCGGATGGCCGCAAGAACCACATGGGCTCGACCACTTACCACGACATCCAGGTGCGCTACAACACCCCGTGGAAGGGCACGATCATGCTGGGTCTGAACAACGCATGGGACAAGCAGCCGCCGGTCTCGTACTCGACCTCGTACAACATGTTCGACCCGCAGTACGACCTGCCGGGCCGCTACATGTACATGMAGTACMAGCAGAAGTTCTGATCGMTCCWYYGATCAGCTGATGCAGCAACGGCCCCGAAAGGGGCCGTTGTTTTTTGTACGTTCGCTGCTGGCGTCAACACCAACGAAAAAGGCCGCGGCACTGCCGCGGCCTTTCTGCATCCAGCGATGAAGAACGCCTCAGCCGTTCGGAATCAGCGTGTCGATCAGATGCTCGACATACGCTTCAAAATCCTCGCGCGCCTGCTTGGGCTGCTGCAGCTGCAGCGACAACTGCAGGAAGCCGACATAGGCGGCGTAGGCCAGGCGTGCGCGATGGCGTGCATCGGTCGAGCTCAGGCCCGCCTGGCGGAACGAGGCGATCAGGTAATCGAGCCGTCGCTGCGACACGCGGTCGATCACCGGCCGCACCATCGGATGGTCCAACGCTTTCAGCAGCTCGCTGTAGATGATGTGCGGCTGCACTTCGTGCGCCACCATCTGGAACAGCTGGCGCAGGCGCACGCGCGGATCCGGCACGTCTTCCAGGCTGCCGAACACCTGTTCCTGCTCGAACAGTTCCCAGCGTTCCAGTGCGGCCTGCAGCAGCGCATCACGCGAGGGGAAGTGCCAGTAGAAACTGCCCTTGGTCACGCCAAGGCGGCGCGCCAGCGGCTCCACCGCGACGGCGCTCACACCTTGCTCGGCAATCAGATCGAGGGCCGCCTGGGCCCAGTCTTCGGCACTCAGGCGGCTGTTGCGGCCGGCACGCGGTTCGCCGGCGGAAGCGTCAGGTTGATTCATTTGCTGATTTAACCATACGCCGGGGTTCGTTGCAGTACGCGATTGCGGCCGAAACCGTCGGCAGCCGGGCCGAGAGGCATTCTCGCAGCGCACCATACCGTGCAGTATTGACAT
>NZ_JBFTNR010000441.1:0-3601 GCF_056665995.1 Stenotrophomonas sp. 05L44_2 | reverse complement strand
GTTGACGGCACCGTTGATGGCATACGTAGCCTCGCGCACGTCCTCGCGCGCGTGTTCCGGCACACGGTTCTGCCATTGCCACACCGCGATGCGACCTGCGTGTTCCGGCTCCGATGCCAACTCGGGCTGGTTGACCAGATCCAGATCCAGCGCACTGCCGGCGCGCTCGTAGCTTTCCTTGCCGGTCAGCGGCAGATAACCGCGCCCGTGGTACTTGAGCGCATCTCCGGGCGCGTCATTGCCCATCCGGCCGCCATACATCAGCTCAGCCAGATCATCCGGACGCCCTCGCAGGGCTTCCTGGCGCGCGGACTCCAGCGCCTCGGTGCCATTGCGCCACGCCGCTTCGACCGGGATCTGCGAGATGCCCCGGGTATAGTTGAAACTCTCGTTGAGCCGGCTCAGGCCGCGCGACTCGTGCCCTGCCTGGGCCATGAAATTGGCCAGTTCAAGGGGGGAGTCGATGCCGGCTTTCGTCGCCTGCCGCAGCAGTTGCGACTCTCTATCGGTCGACACAGTGCAACTCCTGGATGTTCATCAGCGCGGATTCCTTTCCGCCGGTTGGAGCTTGGCTCATGGAAGCGACACCTCGGCGACACTGGACGGATCGAAGTCCTCGAACCGCACCCTGCCCAGTTCCGCCACCGAGAAATCCCGGATGTTGGTCGCCTCGGTCTCGATATCCACGACCTTGCGTCTCACCCCATCCACCCAGCACGCCTTGTCCGCCGATGCGTAACGGAACCGGTACGTGCTGCTCCAGCGCTCGCGGCTGCCGCCGTTGGTGATCACGCTGAAGGTGTCTTCCTCAACCATTGCATACGCAAAAGGGTCGCCAGCCAGGCCACCGCGGGTGGAACATGGCACCAGCTTGTCGTTGCGCGCGGCCAGCTGCCAGCGCCCGCGCCCGTCACCGCGCAGCAACAGCAGCACCCGGTTTGGTCCGTGCTGGCCGGGCACCAGCCCTTCCGGCGTCGGCTGGTCGATGACCAGCAGCTGGTACTCGATGCCATCGCCGTTGAGCTCGCCCCTGACGGCTTCCAGCAGGTTCGCACCGGACGGAACGAATGCCAAGGCATCGTCCATGTGTGCGCCAAACCTGTCGTCCATCCCCTCCCACTCCTTCAATGTCGTCTTGCCGATGCCCGCCTCCCTGGCCGGTCGGAACGCGGTGTCCCGGCTCGCCCGCGCCTGCGCAGATGCGGATCATAGCCCCGCGCACGGCGTGGCCGCGATAGTGGCAAGCGTCACCCGTCGGACGGGCGGACAGAGTCCTCATTGGACGGAAAAGCTCCTGCGTTCGGTGGCACTGGCGCGTCATTTTTATGACGCGCGGGGAGCTTACCGCGAGGAGCTTTGCCGCGTCGAAGGTCGGGAGAAGCGAAAAGCGGAATTGATCACATAAAAACTGGGCTTAACGTGAATGGTGCCCTACCTGATGAACAGATCCGCCGTGCAGGCCGTGTTGGAGATCCTGCATTGATCCTGTGGCATCTGCCTCCATGCGGCCTTCGCGCTGCATTGCTGCATCGCGACAATGACCGCACCCTGTTCGGACATGGCTGCGACGACGCTCGTGGTTTCAGTCCCCAGCCCCGCGTGGGCGACCGCCACGCACTGCGCCTGGAACAGGGTCGCCAACGTGCATTCGCCCTTGCCGAATTCCCTGCACTCCTTCATGGACGCGCGCTTGGCCTTGCCCCGCGAACGCATCGAATTGCTGATGAACGTGTCGCCGCGAGCATCCATCGCCACGCCGCGCACGGTCTGCGCCCAGTTGGGGCGATTGTTGTACGGCGAACCTGTACTGCTCACGGGGATGGGCGCGCAACCCTGTACACCTTGGCCACCTATCGGATACATGCCCGCGGGGCAATTGCCTTCAGCCAATGCACTGAACGGCAGCAGGCCTGCCATCAGCAGGCACAGGAGGAAAGCATGGTGGATACGTTTCATGGTGACACCCATTGCTTTGCTGCCCAGTTCGAGGGGTGGTACGACCTGAGCAGACGATCGCTATCCACACATGCCACCCGGATCGGGAAGGCGTTGCAGAGGCCCAAGCCCGCCGAGTGCCTGATCATTGGAGAGCTCGGCGATCGCAAGCGGAACGCACGGCAAGGGCTATGTTCTCGAAGTGACACTGAAGACTCAAGGTCAATCGCGTCAAAATGTGCATCAGCGCAGGCTTGATCGGATTAAATCACTCAATTGACAGGCGACCTGATCACAACACACTACGGACAATCAGATAGACGCCTTTCCCGCCAATATCAACTACACGTCGGCAGCGCCAAGCCTGCTCTTGTCGTGAGGAGTCAACACGTTCTGGAGCACTGCTGGTTGCGGGCGTTGTCGCTACAACGCCTCATAGACCGGCTCAGAACCCGCTGAGTAGGCGATCTTGCATTGCGTCCCTGCAGGATCGATGCAGATCTTCTGCGCCTGCACGATGGCTTCCTTCATGTCGTGCCCGCTCGCAGCGCCACTACGCGCGCCATTGCTTTTGTTGTGAGGAACCACCCAGGCTGCGCACTGGTTTCTGTATGCGATGAGTATTCTGCAATCGCGAGCAGCGTGCATGCCGCATCCCTCCAGAGCAACACGCTCCGCGTCCTCTTTCGTCGCCTTCCCTGTCGCAACACCTGCTTCAGACGTACTCGGCGAGGAAGCAATGGCGCCCCACGTCTTTATGCCACTGCGCAGCGGGTTCCGGCTCACGGGCGGCTCCCCCGGCCCCGGGAATCGGAGCACATCCGCCGACTCCTTGATCGCCGATGGGGTACTGGCCGGCTGGGCATCGGCCCTCGGCATTCGCATTACCGGTAACGACGAGAACGGCAAACGCCAGCGTCAAGGCCAAAGAAATTGCAGTACCGCTCAAAGGCGTGAAGTCGGCCATTGCCAAGACTCTCCCAACATCGCTTTTGATCACCCTTTAACCTGATGCTCCGCGCCCGCAATTCTTCTTGAAGCCCTCCGCAGTACTTCGAGCGAATTTCAAAGAACCGGAGGCAGCAAAATTCGCCCGTTCAGCCCTCCTGAAAGAAAGGCTTGGTGCAGTCCGAGTGGAAAACAGAGCATTCCTGACTTCCCAAGCCCTTGCAATCCTTCACTGCCCGCTCCTGCGCCTGTTCTTTCGTGGCGCCGGTGTTGAACCTCATACCATTCTCCGGTCGTGCAGCCCGGACAACCGCATAGCACTGGTTGTAGTAGGTAAAAACGACTGTGCAGTCCGTAGCTCCGCCTTGCCGGCATCGCTCGACGGCTTGGCGCTCTGCCGAAGCCTTAGCCTGATGCCCAGTAGCTGAACCTGCATCTCCACTAGGGGAGCTGGCGACAGCACCCCATGTCTTGACCCAATGCCCGGGATTCTCCTCAGGGGCGCTTTGTCCTGCGCCTGGTATGGGAGCGCAACCACCAACGCCTTGGTCGCCAATCGGGTACTGACCAGGAGGGCAGCGCCCTTCAGCGAACGCCGAACTTATGTGTACAGAGCCCAGCAGGACCAAGGATAGACACAGATGCTYCAAGGAGGCGGTTAGGTTCATCAGCTGAATCTCTAGTTTCCATGATTCGGATTTGCCGCACCGCGCTGACC
>NZ_JBFTNR010000440.1:0-3605 GCF_056665995.1 Stenotrophomonas sp. 05L44_2 | reverse complement strand
GTCGTACCAGGGTCCTGACCGCCCTCTGGCGTGTCGGGGCGCCCGACGCAAGAGCGGACCTGGTTCCGCTCTTCCGCTTTGACGAATCCCGACTTTCCGGAATGCGATCCACGATATGAGCAAGCGCGATTACTACGAAGTGCTGGGCGTTGCCCGCACCGCCACCGACGAAGAACTGAAGAAGTCCTACCGCCGTTGCGCGATGAAGTTCCACCCGGACCGCAACCCGGGCGATGCGGCGGCCGAAGCCTCCTTCAAGGAGTGCAAGGAAGCCTACGAAGTCCTGTCCGACGGCAACAAGCGCCGCATGTACGACAGCCATGGCCATGCCGCGTTCGAACACGGCATGGGCGGTGGTGGCGGTGGTCCGGGCGGCCCGGACATGAACGATATTTTCGGCGACATCTTCGGCAACATCTTTGGTGGTGCCGGCGGTGGTGGCCCGCGCCAGGCGCGTCGCGGCGCCGACATCGGTTACGTGATGGAGCTGGACCTGGAAGAAGCGGTGCGTGGCGTCGAGCGCCGCATCGAGATTCCGACCCTGGCCGAATGCGGCGACTGCGATGGCAGCGGCTCGGAAGACGGCAAGGTCGAGACCTGCAACGTCTGCCATGGTCGTGGCCAGGTGCGCATCCAGCGCGGCATCTTCGCCATGCAGCAGGCCTGCCACAACTGTGGTGGCCGTGGCCAGATCATCGCCAAGCCCTGCAAGACCTGCCACGGCAACGGCCGTGTCGAAGAAGACAAGGTGCTGTCGGTGAAGGTGCCGGCGGGCGTGGATACCGGCGACCGCATCCGCCTGGCGGGTGAGGGCGAGGCCGGCCCTGCGGGGACGCCACCGGGCGATCTGTACGTGGAAGTGCGCGTGCGCGAGCACCACATCTTCCAGCGCGACGGTGACGACCTGCACTGCGAAGTGCCGATCCGCATTTCGCAGGCCGCACTGGGCGATACCGTGCGCGTGGCCACCCTCGGTGGCGAAGCGGAAATCCGTATCCCGGCCGAGACCCAGACCGGCAAGCTGTTCCGCCTGCGCGGCAAGGGCGTGCGTTCGGTGCGCAGCCGCAGCGAGGGTGACCTGTACTGCCGCGTGGTAGTGGAGACGCCGGTCAACCTCACCAGCGACCAGCGCAAGCTGCTGGAGCAGTTTGAAGCCACCTTCAACGGCGAGGATGCGCGCAAGCATTCGCCGAAGTCGGCGACCTTCATCGACGGCGTCAAGGGCTTCTGGGATCGGATGACGTCCTGATCCCTTGAGGGAAATGTTGAACGACAGCGCCGGGCCATGCCCGGCGTTTTCGTTTCCGGCGCAGCAGATCCGCGCCATGTGTGGACGCGGTGCAACGGATCAACGGAAAAATGCCGCCGGCGTCTGCCCCAGCTGCCGCTTGAACATGCTGGTGAACGCACTGGGGCTGTCATAGCCCATCGCCAGCGCAACATCGATCACCTTCTCGCCGCGGGCCAGCCGTTCCATCGCGGCCAGCAGGCGCGCCTGCTGCCGCCACTGGCCGAAGGTCATGCCCAGTTCGCTGGCGAAGTGGCGCTGGATGGTTTTCACGTCGATCGCCAACGCCTGCGCCCAGTCCTGCAGGGTCGCCTCGTCGCCGGGATGTTTCTGGATGTGCTGGCAGATCCTGTGCAGGCGCGGGTCGACGGGCTCGGGCAGGTGCAACGGCAGTACGTCCATGCGGCGCAGTTCGTCGAGCATCAGCCGCACCACGCGGCCATCGCGGCTGTCTTCTTCATGCGGCCCGTCGATCAGGATGGCTGCCTGCAGCAGTTCGCGCAGCAGGGGGGCCACCTGCACGGCRAAGGGCTCGGCGGGCAGCTGCGGGGCGAATGACGGTTCGATATACAGGCTGCGCATGTGCACCTCGGCGATGCAGTCCACCGCATGCGCCATGCCCGCCGGCATCCAGATGGCGCGGGTGGAGGGCACCACCCAGCGGCCGACCTCCGAGCGCACCACCATCAGCCCGGACATGGAATAGACCAGCTGGTGCCGCCGGTGCTTGTGCGCCGCGATGTGGGTGCCGGCGCGGTAGTCGCGTGCGCGGCAGGTGACCGGGCGATGCACCGGCACCTCGTTCCACGGCGCGGTTTCGCGGATGGGGCAGAGGGTGTCCTTTTTGCGATAGGCCATGACCAGAACGCGGCAGAAGGGAGCGGATGCCCACCGTAGCATGCACAGCTCGCCCCCATCCTGACCGTGCGCAATGTCGACTCTGGCTTCTCCCGCCGTATCCGCCCGCCCCGTATCGCCCGGAGTGCTGGCGGCAATCTCCAGCTCGCACATGGTCAACGACATGATGCAGTCGCTGATCCTGGCSATCTATCCGRTSMTCAAGRGCGGCTTCAATCTCAGCTTYRCSCAGATCGGCCTGATCACGCTGACCTAYCAGMTCACSGCCTCGATCTTCCAGCCGCTGGTCGGCCTTGCCACCGACCGCCGGCCGGYCCCGTACTCACTGCCGATCGGCATGGCCTCGACCTTGTGCGGCATGCTGCTGCTCGGCTTTGCGCCCAACTACGGGATGGTGCTGCTGGCCGCCGCGCTGGTCGGTATCGGTTCGGCCATCTTCCATCCGGAAGCCTCGCGCATCGCACGCCTCGCCTCCGGCGGCCGTCATGGCCTGGCGCAGTCGGTATTCCAGGTGGGAGGCAACTTCGGCACGGCGCTGGGGCCGCTGATCGCCGCAGCGGTGATCGTGCCCTATGGCCAGCATTCCGCATCGTGGTTTGCCGGTGCAGCGTTGATCGGCATTGCCCTGCTGACCTATGTCGGTCGCTGGTACTCGCTGCATCTGGGCGCGCCCCGGCCAGCAGCGCATGGTGTGACTGCCGCGCGCCATCTGCCGCGCACGATCGCCCGGGTGCTGGCCATCCTGCTGGTGCTGATCTTCAGCAAGTACTTCTACATGGCCAGCATCGACAGCTACTTCACCTTCTACCTGATGCATCATTTCGGCATTCCGGTGGCGCAGGCGCAGCTGCATCTGTTCGCCTTCCTCGTGGCGTCCGCCGCGGGTGGATTCTTCGGCGGGCCGCTGGGCGATCGTATCGGTCGCAAGCCGATCATCTGGGCCTCGATCCTGGGCGTGGCACCGTTCGCGCTGATGCTGCCGCATGCCGACCTGCTGTGGACGACGGTGCTGGCGGTGCTGATCGGCTTCGTGCTGTCTTCGGCCTTCTCCGCGATCGTGGTCTATGCGCAGGAAATGATGCCGCACCGCATTGGCATGGTGTCCGGGTTGTTCTTTGGCTTTGCCTTCGGCATGGGCGGCCTCGGCGCAGCGGTGCTCGGTCTGCTGGCTGACAAAACCAGCATCGAATTCGTCTACCAGCTGACCGCGTTCCTGCCGTTGCTGGGCATCGTCGCGGCCTGGCTGCCGCCGTCCAGGCCTGCTGCGCACTGAGGGGTGTTCTTCGGCAGGGCTGCGCCCTGCACCTGCAGATGCCAGAGCAACGGCAACGGCAACGGCAAAAGCGTGCATTTCGTGGGATGGCGGGGTGGGTCCGGTTGCGGGGGACGCCGTGAATCCATCCCTGGAGGCTTGGCCGCGGCATCCATGCCGCGGACACCCCCGCAACCAGACCCACCC
>NZ_JBFTNR010000439.1:0-3608 GCF_056665995.1 Stenotrophomonas sp. 05L44_2 | reverse complement strand
GGCCAAGGCCGAAGCCGCCGCAAGCCAAACCCTCGATGCCGCCGGCAAGGCCAAGCTGCAGGCCGAGCAGCAGCGCTGGATCCAGCACACGCGCGACCTGTGCAGCGACGCGCACTGCCTGCAACAGGTATCTGCCGACCGCCTCAAGGTACTGTCGGCCACGCGCGACGGTCTGGTCGACCAGGACGCCTGCGAAGTGCCCGACGGCCAGCAGCAGTGCGTGGACATGCTGGTGCTGCGCGACCCCAACAGCCAGCTGGCGACCTTCAACACGCTGCTGGGTGAAAACGGCCAAAAAGGCAGCCTGCTGGGCTGCACGGCGGCAACCAACATCGGCGCCGGCCACAACGCCCTGCTGGCGGCCAACTGCACCCTGGAAACAGCCACCGGCAAGCGCAACGTGCAGCTATGCAGCAACCAGATGGTCGGCCAGTTCGCCATCGAACCGGCACCGGCTGCCTACGGCACCGAGGCCACCCGCCAGCTGCTCGGCTTCACCCAGCAGCACTGCGCCGGCTGACATCAGCCGGGCGGGCACGGCTCCCTTTTCCTCATTGAAGGACGATGACCATGGCAACGGATTCCACTCTCACCCGCGAACAGCTGTCCACGCTGTTCCTCAACACCGAACTGGGCGGCAACACCCGCCACCTGGACCATTTCTCATACGCCCAGGAGGGCACCAGCGCCTACTCGTTCGGCCTGGTGCAGTTCGACGTCGGCGGCAACCCCCAGGCCAGGCGCTTCCTGCGCGACAACGGCTTCACCAACGGTGACATCGAACTGCTGTCCCAGCACGGGGGGCTGAGCACACAGCAGCTGGCCGCGCTCGACGCCAAGCTGCAGGCCATTCCGCAGGCCAACATCGACAAGCTCACCAACGCCAAGCTGGACAGCGCCATCGAGCGCGTCGACGAGGCCATCGCCAAGGTGCGTGCGACCAACCCGGCCGCCGCCGATGCCATCGTGGCAAACCCGGAACTGCAGCTGGCCATGGCCGACTATGACAACCAGTTCGGCAGCATGGGCCCGCAGTTCATCAGCTATCTGGCCGGCAACGCGGAGAAGCTGCAGGGCGGTACCGTCCAGGCCGGCGATCCACCAAGCCGGGCCGACGTGCAGACCTTCGTCGATGCGACCAAATTCGGCATCCAGTCGCCTGCGGCCGTGACCAGCCGCGATCAACGCTTCGACACGGCCATGACCCAGCTGGGCATCACCCCAACCCATGCCCCCTCGCACGGCTCGCCCAGCACACCCGGTGCGTCGGCTGGCAGTGGCGTGCTGGTGAACGGCGCAAAGGGCGATGAGGTGCAGGCCATGCAGCAGAAGCTGGCCGACCTCGGCTACACGGGCAAGGACGGTGCACCGCTGGTGGCCGACGGTCACTTTGGCCCGGGCACCCTGCAGGCGGTCCAGCAGTTCCAGCGCGATCATCAGCTGACGGTGGACGGCAAAGCCGGCAGCGGCACCTTGGGTGCGCTGGAGGCGGCAAGCCAGCAGCATCAGCAGGCCGAATCAGCAGCACCGAGCATGGCCACGCCCGGGCACGCCGACAATCCGCGCTACCAGCAGGTCGTGGAAAAGCTGGAAACGTTGGAACAGCAGCGCAGCCAAGGTGGACTATCGCCGCTGTTCCATGACCGCGGCCAGCTGGAGAATGCCGCTGGACAGGTCGCCTACGAGTCCAAGCTTGTCGGCATGTCACAGGTGGACACCGTGGTGGYGCGCCCCGACGGCCAGGGTGTATTCGCGGTGCAGGGCCAGCTGGGCGATCCTGCAGCGCATCGCACCTACATCGACCTTGCGCAGGCGGTCAGCCAGGATCTGCCATCCAGCACTCGCCAGAGCGAAGCGTTGAACGCCGAACAGACACAACGACAGGCGCAGGAACAGGCACAGGCACAGCAGCCGCTGTCGCGCTGATCTGCGATGGATCGGATCCACGCACAGCGTGGATCCTGTCATCCGGTTCGGTATCCACGCGCGGCGTGGCTCTACTGCATGCGCTGGCGGTCGTCGCCGAGGGCGAGGCGGCACTGTTCGCGGAACGCAAGCTGCCACGCGGGCAGATCAAAGCGCTCGCGCTCCTGGAATGACACCGTCTCGGCGGCCAGCACGTAACAGCGGTTTTGCGACAACCGTAGTGCCGCCTCCCTATCGCCGATCCGCCAACACCGATCGATGCAGGCCTGCATCAACGCATAGTCCGGGTTGTTCCTGGCACCGCCAAAGGCGAAGCCCATCTGCTGCGCCATCGCCACCACCGGATCCGCACCAGCATGCGCCGATTTCAGGATGCGCAGCACACCTGCTTCGGGCACGCCAAAGGCCCAGTTGGCCAGCACGGCCGAGCGCGCCGCGCGCACCGCCAGCTCGGCATTGCGCAACCGCATGTGCTGGCCAGCGAGCATGGCCCAGCCCTTCTGCAGGTCTGGAAAAGCCGCGGTTGCGGCGTCGAGCAGTGGGATCGCAGCGGCGGGCTCGCCCGCTGCTACATGTCCCTGCGCCAACTCGACAAGCCGCAGAGGCGAGTCTGCGTCGTCCACATCATGCGCGCGCGGATCCCACTCGTCGTCATCCCACGCATCCTCGTCCAGCGCACGATTGATGCCCAACCAGTGCGCGAACACGTCCAGCGAAGAATGGCTGTAGACCATCCTGCCCTCGTCATGGAACATCTCGCAGACCAGCGGCAATGCGCCTTCGCGCCCCAATGGCCAGTACAGCCCGAAGCAATCGCCGTTGCCCAACGCGCCTTCGGCGATCGGCAGAAAACCCTGCGGTGGGTACGGGCCCGCTGCCACTTCGGTGTCAAAGGTCAGGTCGTGGAGGTGAGCGGGTGCGCGCATGCTGGAGCCAGGGAAAGCCGACGTGCAGTATCGCAGGGCGCGGCAATAGCCTCGGTCAAGGCAATGCCCGCGCGCGGCGCTACGATATGCCCATGACCCCGGCCATCAACCTGCTCAAGCGCGAGAAGATCGCCCATACCGTGCACAGCTACGTGCACGATGCCCATGCCGAATCCTATGGCGGCGAAGCCGTCGAAAAGCTGGGCCTGGACCCGGCACAGGTATTCAAGACCCTGCTGGCCAGCACCGAAACGCACGAACTGCTCGTTGCCATCGTGCCGGTGGCCGGCCAGCTTGATCTGAAAGCACTGGCCGAGGCGGCCGGCTGCAAGAAGTGCGAGATGGCCGCCGTCGATGCCGCGCAGCGCGCAACCGGCTATCTGGTCGGCGGCATCAGCCCGCTTGGGCAGAAGAAGCGCCTGCGCAGTTTTCTCGACGCCAGCGCGCAGGCACTGCCCACCCTGCACGTCAGCGCGGGACGGCGTGGCCTGGAAGTGGAGCTGGCACCGGCCGACCTGCTGCACCTGACCGGCGGCCACTACGCCGCGATCGGCAGGCCCCGTTGATGCGCTGGCCCTGGTCCACATCGCCGCCACCGCGGCTGGCCGACCCGCAGGCCGATGTGCTGCTGCAGGACCTGCTGTCGCGCGATGCCAGTCGTATCCATGCCGCCAGCAGCAGCCTGGCGCGGTTGTTCAGCGCTACGACGCTGGATGCGCTGGCGCCGCAGACCGAGCGGATCGAGCAGGCCTGCCA
>NZ_JBFTNR010000438.1:0-3609 GCF_056665995.1 Stenotrophomonas sp. 05L44_2 | reverse complement strand
GCTGACGATCTTTCTTCGCCAAAAGGACTCGCCGCAATCGAAGCCCGTACATGCGCCGCACGCTCAAACTGGAGACTGACCTTGGAGAGATCGCCAGGCAATACGGCATTGCTGATCATCGACATGTTCAGCCGCTTTGACTTCCCCGACGCAGCGCGCTTGGCACCGATCGCTGTAAAAGCTGCGACAGAGATCCTTCGCCTAAGGGAACACTGCGATTCAAACAACTGGCCGGTGATCTACGCAAACGACAACTTCTCGGACTGGAAGCTGGATTTCCAACAACAAGTCGCTCAATGCCTGAGGAATGGTGGCCCTTCAGCACGTATCGCCAAGCTCTTGTCACCAAAGCCCGATCACTACTTTGTCCTAAAGCCAAAGCACTCAGCGTTCCTCGCGACCCCATTACCAATCTTGTTGGCCAAGCTGGGTGTGCGTCGTCTCTGGTTAAGCGGTATGACTGCCGACTCATGCGTGCTGGCAACGGCTTTGGATGCCAATGCCCGCGAGTATGAAGTTCATGTCGCACTCGAGGCAACGGGGGGACAAGCCGCTAGGAAGCATCGGGCGTTACAAACACTGTCAGAATCGAAGGCGGCTGGCGTGGCGCGCGTTGCGTCGCTCCTTCGCAATAGCTGACTATTTTTTGGCACATGGCCGCAATCTGGCCGCAGGCCATGTTGTGGCAGCGTGATGGATGAGGTCGGAGTCAGTCCGCACCCAATCCAGCGACAGGTGGGCTTTCGTGCCCCAGGCCGGATTCCGATGGCCAGCCGCCCATCACGTCGTAGGCGTCCACGTCAGCCTGCGTCTGCAACTGCTCGATTGCGTCATGGTGCGCGCGCTCGGCGGTGAAGCAGGCCTGCAYGTGGGCGGAGATGGCCAGGGCGATACCCTGCAGCTCCGGCGCGGTCAGCTGCACCCACCCACTTTGTGCCTTGAAGTCCACCGATTCCAGCCCGCCGAGCTGAATGGCCGACAGAACGCCGCTCAGGCGGTTCTGATCGTCAAGGTTGGTGCCGACTTGCACGCCTGCGATTGTGATACCACCAGTCTCGCGGTTCCAACGTTCCGCAGTTGCTGCAGCCAGCAGATCCGCTTTGACCTCGGCCAGCGACTTGGCAGGCATCACCGGCAGCGGTGTGTTGCCATCGTCCAGCCATTTTTCGTAGTCGTCCCACATCCAGTGGCCACGAGGGATGTTGGCACCTGTACCAATGCAAAGAATCATGTCGGGGTTTTCAGTGAGTTGGTACACGTTAGAACTCCGCGTCTGCAGTGAAGTGGAACCAGCCACCGAAGGTGCCAGCGTTGTTTACCCAATTGATTTCGCAGCCGCCTTCGCTCAGCCCGCGAACGGTGGGGACGCCGCTACTGTCTGCGTTGTCTGACATTGTGACTTTGTTCGGGTTGCCGGAAACGGCGCCGTACACTGTGACAGCCGGAGAAGTTCGCATGCTGACCGGGAACCGCAACGCATACGCCGTAAAGCTGGGTGAGTTGGTCCCGGAAATTTGCAGGCCCGTTGCAATCCGCCCGGGATCAGAGTTGGGCGTTCCTGCCTTGGTCGCCAAAGCGTAAGACTTAGAGTAATACCGCTGACACAGCAGCAATTCCTGTCCCACTGGGCGCCAGTCGTATTCGGTCGCCGTGGGGCCTTTCTCCATTTGCACTTGCGCCACTTCAAACAGGCCGGTTTGCCCGATCAACTGCCCACCAAACAGAGCTGGTCGGTCATCGGAGTAGAAGAACGTAAAGAGCAGGGCGTTACCGCCGCCCACCGTCTTACCGACGATTGAAGGCACGTCAAAGGTGACGCTGTACTTGGTGAACGTCGTGGTGAGGGTAATCACGTCCGGCGCAACAACTTGCACCAGCGCTGATCCACCACTACCGAAGTGCTGCTGAATCAGCAAGCCCACCTTCTTGCCCGCCACACCGCTGCGCATCCAGAAAGACACTGTGGCCTTCCCGCCTGCAAATGAATGCACACCCTCAATCCACTGGCCTACCCACGCCGATGTGACGCCGGAAACCACATTGAAACCGAGGAACCGCGTGGAATCTGGAATCTCGCCTGGGGTGGTTGAGCCAAGCCCCCAGTTACTTGTCACACCGGCCCCTGCTGAAGAGCAAATCCAACGGTCCGCCGTATAGGCTGCAGAGTTGGTGATGGTGCCAGGGTTGCCCCGCTGGTAAATGTCGAAGTTGCCATTGATGATGCGATTCTTGCCGAGGATGCGTGCCGACAACGAAGCATCAGCATTGGCACGCGCCGTTGCCTCAGCCTGCACTGCCGCGACGCGATCGGCGGTTTCCTTCGTGATAAGTGCGTGCTCTGCGTCGATTCGTCCAGCTAAGGCAGCATCGGCCGCAGCGCGCGCAGCGATCTCCTCGTCCAACCGCGCACCCGTTCCAGCTGTGCCACTCTCCAGCGCCTCCAACCGCTCTTCTGTCTCGGTGATGTTGGCGTTGTGCTTGATGTTGGCCGACCGTGTCGGCTCACCGAAGCGGCCATTTGGCTGCGGCGTATCAATGTCGATGTGTCGAAGTGCCATATCTGCTCCGTTACATTTCTACCGAGATCATCGATAGGCTTTGAGTGATGGTCTGCTGCTGGAACGTGCCAGACGTGTGCGTCACATCCTGGGCGGTGAACCCAGTGATGACGGCGCGGTACTGCATGGTTTCCGAGCTGGGGCTTGTGTCGTTCACGGTGAACGATCCACCCCAGTTCGATACGGCGCGGTCGGATGTGTCCGGCTCGTTCATGATGTTCACCGAGCCTCCGACGTTCAGCACCTGCCACAGCGTTTCGGCGTTGTTGCCGACCTTGCGGTAAATGTCGACGCGGGCTGTGTTCTGACCCGCCCCTGCTACGAAACCGGACGGGCCCAACGAGGTCTGCACTCGTTCATGCCGACGCGTAAAGCTCACGGTCACCGTTCGCACGCGGCCGTTGGTCGCAAACGGTCCATTCACCAGCTCGGTTCCGATGGTCTGCGTTGTCGTGGTCTGGACCGCGTTGCGCAGCACGCCTGCCGACAGCTGGCCACCGAAGTAGGCGCTGCCGTTGGCGTCCATCCACATCATGGCGTTGGTCTTCGACGCTGCGGCCGCGCCCACGTTGGGGCCAAAGTAGTCGATGAGGTTGTCACCGTTGGCACCGAAGCCGGGACCGATGATTCTCTGAGCTGCCCCCTTCCAGACACGCAGGTAGCCGTTGCGCCACTCCATGCCCTCGGCAGCGCCGTTCGGTGCCACGATCTCCATGCTGCTGGTCAGGAACCGCAGGCTGACCACGTTGCCGTCGTTACCCAGTTCCATACCACCAACCAACGGACCGTTGCCGCCGTCGGCGATCAGGTGCAGGAACGCTTTTGCCAGCACCTGCGCCAGGCCACCCTCGGTCTGCACGACCCGGGCTTCCATGCCCTGCACCACCTGCGCGCTGGCCTTGCCGTCCAGGTCGACGCGCACGCCCTGCAGTGACTCGGCCACCGCCTCGATGCCGTCGGYGTTCTGCTCGACCGATGATCGCAACTGCGAGACGGCTTCGGCCGATGCCTTCCCCTCCAGCTCAACCTGCACGGTGTCGATCCGCTGCGC
>NZ_JBFTNR010000437.1:0-4033 GCF_056665995.1 Stenotrophomonas sp. 05L44_2 | reverse complement strand
CCCCTTGGCTGTGGCTGGCCCTGATCGTGGCGATGTTCGCTGCGGCACTGGTCTGGCTGCGATTCTCCAGCCATGACGATGTTGCGCCTGCGCCGGTAAGCGAGCGCATGCTGCCGGCCACGGAAACGCCGGTCGCCACCACGCCCACCCCGGCTGCGCGACAGGCCGTGCCCGCGCAGAGCGAGCGCAAGGCAGCCCCCGCCGTACGCAACCGTGAGGCGCGTCCGCTGGCGAGCAACAGCAAGCCCAGCTATCCGGCCGCCGCGCTGCGCAGTGGCGTGCAGGGCAGCGTGGTTGCCAGCTTGAACGTGGATACGCGTGGCAACGTGACCGACGCTGCGATCGTGTCGCGCAGTGGTGAGCGCAGCCGCGACCTGGACCGTGCCGTGCTGAACACCGTGCAGGGCTGGAAGTTCGAGCCGGCATGCCCGGCGAGCGCAGCGGCGCCGGGACTACCTCAGGCCAGGTTGAAGCCGGCGCTGCGTGCGAGTCCGTCGAAATCCGGGAAGGACGTTGCAACGTTGGCGATGTCGTTGATGCGCACTTCACCATGGCTGATCTGGCCGGCAATGGCGAAGGCCATTGCGATGCGATGATCACCGTGGCTTTGAATGGTGCCACTGCCCAGCGATACGCCGCCGTGCAGGGTGGCGCCATCTTCGGTTTCGTCCACCTGCATGCCCAGCGCGCGCAGGCCGGTCGCCATCGCGGCCAGGCGATCGGATTCCTTCACCCGCAGTTCGGCGGCGCCGGTCACCACGGTCTGGCCTTCGGCGGCAGCAGCGGCCACGAACAATGCCGGGAACTCGTCGATCATGTCCGGCACCAGCTCCTCGGGAATGCGCGCACCCTTCAGCGGCGCGTAGCGCACCAGCAGATCGGCCACCGCTTCGCCGCCCTGCTCTGCCGGGTTCTGTTCGGTGATGTCCGCGCCCATCAGGCGCAGCGCGTGCAGCAGGCCGGTACGGCGCGGATTGAGGCCGACCTGCTTCAGGCGCAGTTCGGAGCCGGGAATGATGCTGGCCGCGACCAGGAAAAACGCGGCCGAGGAGAAGTCGGCCGGCACCACGATATCGGTCGCGCGCAGGCGCTGGCCACCACGCAGGCGGGCCTTGCCCGGCGAGAACGCGATGTCCACGCCGAACGCGGACAGCATGCGCTCGGTGTAGTCGCGGGTCGGGTGCGGCTCAGTGACGCTGGTTTCGCCGTGCGCGTACAGGCCGGCCAGCAGCACGGCGGACTTGATCTGCGCACTGGCCACCGGCGAGGCAAAGTCGATGCCGTGCAGCGTCTGCCCGCCATGCACGTGCAGCGGCGGCGTGCCGTCTTCCTCGGTGTCGATCTTCGCGCCCATCTGCGACAGCGGACCGGTGACGCGGCGCATCGGACGGCCGGACAACGATTCGTCGCCGACCAGCGTGCAGTCGAAGGCCTGACCGGCCAGCAGGCCGGCCAGCAGGCGCATGCCGGTGCCGGCATTGCCACAGTCGAGCGGTGCGCTGGGTGCCTGCAGGCCATCGATGCCGACGCCGTGCACGACGCGCTGCGACGCACTGGGGGTTTCGATGCGCACGCCCAGCTGGCTGAAGATGCGCGCGGTGGCGCGGGTGTCTTCGCCTTCCAGGAAGCCTTCGATATGCGAGGTGCCATCGGCCAGCGCGGCGAACATCACCGAGCGGTGCGAGACCGACTTGTCGCCGGGAATGGTCAGGCTGCCCTGCAGGGGCTGGCCCTTGCGGGCGATCCAGTGCTGCGCGTTGCTCATCGTTGAATGGTTCCGTAAACGCCGGCTCGCCGGCGGTGCATCAGGGGCGGCGGCCGCAGCCGCCGCAGCAGGGATCAGGGCACGGCTACCGGATAGGAGCCAAGCACCTTGATCTGCGCCGAGTGCGCTTCCAGTTCGGCCAGTGCGGCCTGCATCGGCGCATCGTCGATGTGACCGGCCAGGTCGATGAAGAAGCCGTATTCCCACTTGCCGTGGTGCGAGGGGCGCGACTCGATACGGTTCATGCTGATGCCATGGCGCGCGAACGGGCTGAGCACATCGAACAGCGCGCCGGGCTTGTCATGGATGAACACCAGCACCGAGGTGCGGTCATGGCCGGAGGTCGGGAAGATGTTGCGCCCCACCACCAGGAAACGGGTGGTGTTGTCGGCATCGTTCTGGATCGGCTTGGTGACGACCTTCTTCAGGCCGTACACATGGCCGGCGCTCTCGCCGCCAATGGCCGCGGCATCGTCGGCGTTGCGCGCACGGCGCGCACCTTCGGCGTTGCTGGCCACCGGGATCTTCTCGGCCTTGGGCAGGTTGGCGCGCATCCATGCCGAGGTCTGCATGAACGACTGCGGATGGCCGTAGACGCGCTCGATGTCCTCGATGCGGCCACTGCGCGACATCAGGTACTGCTGCACGCGTAGTTCCACTTCGCCGCAGATCTTCAGGTTGGAAGTGAGGAACATGTCCAGGGTGATCTGGATGGTGCCCTGCCCCGAGTTTTCCACCGGCACCACGCCGAAATCGGCGTTGCCCGCTTCCACTTCCTGGAACACTTCTTCGATGCTGGCCATCGGCAGGCCCAGCGCCGAGCGGCCGAAATGCTTGAGCACGGCCTGCTGGCTGAAGGTACCTTCCGGACCGAGGTAGCCGATCTTCAACGGCTCCTGCTGGGCCAGGCAGGCCGACATGATTTCGCGGTAGACGTGCACCAGCAGCTCATCGCTGAGCGGGCCTTCGTTTCGATCCACCACCATGCGCAGCACCTGCGCCTCGCGCTCGGGGCGGTAGTAGTCGACGGCGGCGGCGAGCTTGCCCTTGGCCTTGCCGACCTGGTGGGCGAACTGTGCGCGTTCGGCGATCAGGCTCTGGATGTCACGGTCGATCTGGTCGATCTTCGAACGCACATCGGCCAGTGCCAGTGGCGCCAGGGTCGGCACCGCGGTTGCCTTCGACTTGCCCTTGGGCTTGGAAGTGGCGCTGTCCTTGGCCGGCTCGGCCTTCTTCGACGCMTTCTTGCTGGGTTTGCTTGCCATCGGAATTCCTTGTTGCGGGGCGCGCACCCGACGATGCGCGCCGTTCATTGCTCAGCCGTGACGCTGCTGGAAATCGGCCATGAAGGCGACCAGCGCCTCGGCCCCGGCCAGCGGCATGGCGTTGTAGAGCGAGGCGCGGATGCCACCGACCACCTTGTGACCCTTCAGCGCCAGCAGGCCGGCGGCCTTGGCATCGGCGACGAAACGGGCATCGAGGTCGGTGTTGGGCAGGAAGAACGGGATGTTCATCCGCGAGCGCGCCGAATGGGCGACCTCGTTGCGATAGAAGCCGCCGGAAGCATCGATGGCGCCGTACACCAGCGCGGCCTTGGCGGCGTTGCGCTTGGCGAACTCGACCACGCCACCTTCGGCCAGCATCCACTTGAACACCAGACCGGCCAGGTACCAGTTCCAGGTGGGCGGGGTGTTGAGCATGGAATCGCGGGCGACGTGCGAGCGGTAATCGAAGATGTCCGCGCGTGGCTGGCCACTACGCTCCAGCAGGTCGCGACGGATGATCATCACCGCGATGCCGACCGGGCCCAGGTTCTTCTGCGCACCGGCATAGATGACACCGTAGCGGCGCACGTCCAGCGGCTCGCTGGCGATGGACGAACTGAAGTCTGCCACCAGCGGCACGTTGCCGGTCTCGGGCACATCACGGAACTCGACGCCGTGGATGGTCTCGTTGGCAGTGATGTGCACGTACGCGGCGTCGGGAGAGAGCTGCCAACCGGCGCGCTCGGGCAGCTGGCGATACCCTTCGGCCTCGCTGCTGGCGGCGATGTTGACGTCCACGTAGGGGCTGGCCTGCTTGACTGCGGTCTTGCCCCAGTGGCCGGTGACCACGTAGTCGGCACGCTGGCCGGGGCTGGCGAAGTTGAGCGGGATCAACGCCTGCTGGGTGGTGGCACCACCGGGCAGGAACAGCACCGCATAGTCCTCGGGAACATCGAGCAGGCGACGCAGGTCGGCCTCGGCCTCGGCGGCCACGGACATGAAC
>NZ_JBFTNR010000436.1:0-3614 GCF_056665995.1 Stenotrophomonas sp. 05L44_2 | reverse complement strand
ATCTCGCTGGGCGTGGCAACGGCGGCGGACGGGGGAACGGCGGTCATGGCAGGGACTTCTTGGTGGGACACGTGGCGGGTGGGCTACCGTGGCCGGTAACGAAAGCAGCCGAGCATGGCTCGGCTCTACAACAGCAGCCGGTCGGGTATGGCCCGACGGGTAATGCAAGTCGCCGGGCATGGCCCGGCGCTACCGGATCCGGACGGGTTTGCCGACCCGGAAACGAAAGCAGCCGAGCAAGGGCTCGGCGCTACGGGGAACACATTGTACGCCCGGTCAGCGGATCAGCGGATCTGATTGCCGAGGCGGATCGACTGCAGGCGGTCCTGCGCGGTACGCGCGGCGTCCGAGCCCGGGTATTGCGCCACGACGGTCTCCAGCGTCTGCTGGGCCTGGTCGACCTTGCCCTCGCCGTACTGCGAGAGGCCGACCTTGAGCAGGCCGCCAGCGGCCTTGTCGTGGGTGGGATAGCGCGAGAGCAGTTCGCGGAACTGGGACTCGGCCATCGGGAAATTGCGGGTGGCGTAATAGCTTTCGCCCAGCCAGTACAAGGCATTGGGGGCGTAGACGCCGTTCGGGTACAGCTCCAGGAAGCTCAGGAACAGCTGCGCCGAATCATCGTACTTGCCCGCCTTCAATGCGTCGAAGGCCACGTTGTAGGACGTACGCTCGTCACCGGTGACGGCCAGGCTGCCCGGGTCACCATGGACCGAAGGCGGCCGCTCGGAAGTGGCCGCCGCTGCGGGTTTTGCCGGGGCTGCAGGAGCCTTCGGTGCGCTCGCCGGAACCGCAGGCAGGGCCGGGGCGGCAGAGCCCCCTTCCAACCGGTTCAGGCGGCTGTCCAGATCCAGGTACTGGTCCTGGGCGGTCTGCTTGAGCTGGGCGTTGTCGTGCTGGAGTTGCTCGATCGAGGCCTGCAGGCTGGTGACCTGCTGCCGCAGCTGGTTGATCTGGTTCAACAGGTCCTGGTTGGCACTGTTGTTGTACATCTGCTGCTCGAGCGAACCGACGCGGTCGGCCAGGCTCTGACGTTGTGCATGCGCCGGTGCGGCAGCCACGAGGGCTGCCGCAACGACCAGCATCAGTTTGATGCCAAGGCGCATGGATTACTGCGCGGTGTAGACGATTTCGACGCGACGGTTCTGCGACCAGCAGGACTCGTTCGACTCGGTGCAGACCGGACGCTCTTCACCGTAGGACACGACGGTCAGCTGCGAAGCCGAGCCACCGTTGGCCTGCAGTGCCGAGTTGACGCCGTTGCCACGACGCTCGCCCAGGGCCTGGTTGTACGCGCGCGAACCGCGCTCGTCGGTGTGGCCCTGCAGGGTGATGCGCGAGGACGGACGGTCACGCAGGTACTTGGCGTGGCAAGCCATGATGGCCTGGAATTCCGGCTTCACGTCTTCCTTGTCCAGGTCGAAGTAGACAACGCGCTGACGCAGGCAGGCGTCGGTGTCCAGATCGCCCGGGCCGTACAGGCCGGAGGTGGACGGACCGGTCGGGGTGGTGGTCGAGGTGCCGGTATCGACCGGAGCCGGGGCTTCTTCCTTGACCTTCTTCGAGCAACCGGCCAGGACGGCCACGGACAGCAGGGAAACAAGCAGAACGCGGGTGGACTTGTTCATGGCGATACCTTTGTGGCTCCTAAGCCGATGAGGGGTTCAATACAGAGAAAATATTAACACTCTTTTAGCGCTGGGTACGGTATGGGGACCATGCCGGCTCGCGCACATCACCGTCTGCCAGGACCAGGCGCTGGCGCACGCGCGCATCGGCCGAGACGGCGTACAGCACACCACGACCACCCTCACGGGCGGCATACAGCACCATGCTCGCGTTGGGCGCGAAGCTCGGCGATTCGTCCAGCGAACCCGGCGACAGCGTGCTCCAGCGGGGCGAACCCAGCGAGCTGTCCATCATCGCGATCTTGTAGCTGTTGCCCGAACCCTGGGCGACAGCGATCTTCTTGCCGTCGTAGGACACCGAAGGCTTGGCGTTGTAGTTGCCCTGGAAGGTCACGCGCTCGGCGCTGCCACCACCGGCACCGACCTTGTAGACCTGCGGACGGCCGCCGCGGTCGGAGGTGAAGTACACCGCACTGCCATCCGGTGCCCAGGTCGGCTCGGTATCGATGGCGAAGTGGTTGGTCAGCTGGGTCAGCTGCTTGCTGCCCAGATCCATCACGTAGATCTCCGGGTTGCCCGAACGCGACAGGGTCAGGGCCAGCTTGCGGCCGTCCGGCGAGAAGGCCGGGGCGCTGTTGATGCCGCGGAAGCTGGTGACCAGCTCACGGGCGCCGGTGGAGATGTTCTGGATGTAGATGGCCGAGTTGCCACGCTCGAAGCTGACGTAGGCCAGCTTGTTGCCATCCGGGCTCCACGACGGCGACAGCAGCGGCTCGGCCGAACGCACGATGGTCTGCGGGTTGAAGCCGTCCGAATCGGCCACCATCAGCGCGTAGCGCATGGCGTCGCCCTTGCCGCTGGCGGTCACGTAGGCGATGCGGGTCCAGAAGGCACCACGGACACCGGTGATCTTCTCGTAGATGGCGTCGGCCATCTGGTGGGCAACGTCGCGCATGGCATTGCCACGGGCGGTCATCGCCAGGCCCAGCAGGCGCTCGCCCTTGGGCACGTCGAACAGTTCGTACTCGACGCGGTAGGCGCCGGCACCGGCGTCCATGACCCGGCCGACGACGATGTAGTTCTGCTTCAGCGCGCGCCAGGTGGCGAACTGGATGTCACCGCCACGAATCGGCTTTTCGACGATCTGCGCTTCGGGCAGCGTGCGGAACTGGCCCGAACGTTCGAGGTCGGCACGGACCACGCCGGCGACGTCGGTCTGCGGAGCACCGGCTGCACCCTGGTAGGGCATCGGCACGATGGTGATCGGGAGGGCGGAGGCATTGCCGCCGATGATGTCGATATCCAGCCCCTTCTGCTGCGCGACGGCAGCAAAGGGCAGCAACAGGGCCGCAAACACGGCAAGCCAGCGAGGCATCTTCTTCATGGAGCGCTCAAATAGGGGGAACCGGAACGAGGGATAACAAAACGGCAGTGAACCGCTTCGCAATCATGAACCAAGGGTACGTGAATTCCTGGTCAGTGCCAGCCGGGTCTCTCACATGCCGTTAACGTCGCGGCCACCTTTCGTGCGGATGACTCGTCCCAAGCATGGCGTGGACGGGCCCGTACGATCCAGAGCTAAAGGCGTCATTGGATGACGGGACAGCCCCAACGGGCTGCCCTGCCCCGCGCCTCAGCGATCCTGGGCGGTGAACGTGAAGTTGATCGTGCGTGCGAATACCTGCTCGAAACCGCGGTACGGCAGCGGCTGGGCGTTGAGCACGGCGGCCTCGATCGAGCGCTTGCCGGCTTCATCGAACGGGCAGCCGGCGCTGACCGTGGCGCTGCGGACGGTACCGCCCGGCAACTGGTTGATGGTGATCTGGCAGCGTTGGCCCAGCGGCACGCTGTCCGGACGCACCCACTGCGCCAGCACCTTGGCCTGGATGGCCGCCGCGTACTTGGCAGACAGATCATCACTGCTGCCACCACCACCGGCAGCCGGCTGTGCTGCACCACTGGCACCGGCAGCAGCCGTGCCTGCGGCAT
>NZ_JBFTNR010000435.1:0-3621 GCF_056665995.1 Stenotrophomonas sp. 05L44_2 | reverse complement strand
AGCTATGACAGCGGCAAGGTATTTGCCGATCTGTCGGCGCACTACTACTTCAAGGCCAAGACCTGCGCACCGGACATCGCGGCCGAACGCCGCGCCTACGGTGTCCAGCGCAGGATCGAGGAACTGGTCGGCACGCCGGACTGCGTGGATGGTGGTTTCGAAGGCTCCTACAGCAACACCCAGAACCCGCCGCGCTACATGATCAACCTGACCCTGGGCTCGCGCCTGTTCGACGAGCGGCTGACCTTCGGCACCCGCGTGGTCCACAACGCCGGCCCGATCAGCAAGCTGGACAAGGAATGGAACGTCGGCCTGTCGGCGATCCAGCAGCTGTACCGGCCGACCACGCTGGTGGATCTGTTTGCGAGCTGGAGCTTCAACGACCAGCTGTCGGTGGAAGCGAACGTGGACAACGTGACCGACCGCTACTACCTGGATCCGCTGGCGCTGGGCGTGATGCCCGCACCTGGGCGGACTGCGCGACTGGCCTTTACCTGGCGGTATTGATCAACCCTCCACGCTTGCACCGGTGGAGGGGGCGGATCCCTTTCCCGCGGAAAGGGACCTGGCCCCATCGGGTCCGGTCATCCACGCATGGCGTGGATCTACTGGGGGGGGCGCCGGGCCATGCCCGGCGCTGCCGCCTGGCGCTTACAGCCCGGTCGCGGCCTTCACCGCCGCTTCGTGCAGCGCTTCATTCAGTTCGTCCACCACGGTGGTCCATGCCGCATCGGCCTGCAGCGATTCGGCCAGGAACTGGCGTTGGGCTTCGTTCCAGTACGGGGCATCGGCCACTTCCACGCCGGCGGCCAGCTGATGGTCGGCGATGAACCGGGCAATGCCCTCGGCACTGGCATCCAGGCCCAGCTGCAGGAACAGGTTGGTCATGCGCGGTTCGGTGGTGATCATCGGTGGTGCCCTGGCAATGGAAAGGAACCTGCATTATCGACGCAAGCAGGGTTGGGGGAACCCTCGCCAGGATCGTCTACAGGGGGACGCTTTCCCTGGCACTCCCGATGACCGTTCAGACATCCCTCGAAGACAGCCGCAGCGTGCGGCTGAAGGCCGCCACCCGTGACAGCCATGGCGCCCTCGACAAGCGCATCATGGCCGGCGACATCTTCGCCGACCGCCGCAATTTCGCTCGCTTCCTGCGCGTGCAGTACCGCTTCCACCGCAGCATCGACGCGTTGTACGCAAGCCCTGCGCTGGACGCATTGCTGCCGGACCTGGCGGAGCGTCGCCGCCTGCAGCAGGTGCGCTGCGACCTGCAGGACCTGGAGCAGGCGCTGCCGGGCGAGGACATCGCGGCCCTCCGCGACGACCTGCCGCTGCCGGCCGCGTTGGGCTGGTTGTATGTTGCCGAAGGTTCCAACCTGGGCGGCACCGTGCTCTACAAGATGGCCGCTGCACTCGGCCTGGATCGGAACTTTGGTGCTCGTCACCTGGCGGCACATCCCGATGGGGCCGCGCGGCATTGGCGCGAATTCACTGCTGCTCTCGATGCAGTGGTGCTGTCGCCGGCACAGGAACAGGAAGTGATCGATGCCGCCGATGCCGCGTTCCGCAGCGTGCACGGCCATGTCGAAGTGGAGTTCTCCTGATGTCCCTGCACCGCCCGCTGGCGCGCGATTGATGCGCTGGCTCTGGTTCGTGCTCGGCTGGTTGATGGTCGCGCTGGGGGTGATCGGCGCACTGCTGCCGGTCATGCCGACCACCATTTTCCTGATCCTGGCGGTGGGCTGCTTCGCACGCAGTTCGCCCAGGTTCGAACAGCGGCTGCTTTCCCATCCGCGCTACGGTCCGTCGCTGCGCCTGTGGCGTGAGCAGGGCGCGGTATCGCGCAAAGGCAAGGCGTTTGCCAGCGCCGGCATGGCGGTGGGATTCGCGATGTTCTGCTGGGGCGCACACCCGTCCTGGCGTCTGCTGCTGGGCGTGGGACTGTTCTTTGCGGTCAGTGCCGGTTATGTCCTGAGTCGACCGGCGCCCCGTTTCGATCCAGCGCCGCTGGTGGGCGTGGACGACGCCACCGATCCGCGCGCTGCCCGCCGTCGCACTACTTCTACCGATTCCAATGGAACCTCCGACGATGCTGCCTGCTGATCTGGCTCCCATGGCCGCCCCCGCACTGACCCCCTGGGGCATGTACCTGGCCGCCGATGTGGTGGTGAAGGGCGTGATGATCGCCTTGGCCGTGGCCTCGCTGGCCACCTGGACCGTGCTGCTGGCCAAGGGCTGGGAACTGGCCCGGCAGGCACGCGCGTTGCGCCTGGCGCGAAGCGTGCTGCTGTCGGCACCCAGCCTGCCGGTCGCAGGCGGCGAGCCCGCACTGCAGCAGAACATCGCCGCAGCCATGCTGGATGCCGCGCGCACCGAACTGCATCTGTCGCAGGAACTTGATCACCGCGAGGGGATCAAGGAGCGGGTGGCATCACGACTGGAGCGCCTGGAACTGGAGACCGCACGCAACCAGCGTCGTGGCATCGGCGTGCTTGCCAGCATTGGCGCGGTGGCGCCGTTCGTAGGCCTGTTCGGCACCGTGTGGGGCATCATGAACAGCTTCATCGGCATCGCCCACAGCAATACCACCAACCTTGCCGTGGTGGCGCCAGGTATTGCCGAGGCGCTGCTGGCTACAGCGCTCGGTCTGGTCGCGGCGATCCCGGCGGTACTGGTCTACAACCACTTCACTCGGGTGCTGGCAGGCCTGCGCGGCCTGCTGGGCGATCTTTCCGCGGCTGTGCAGCAGCTGGTGTCGCGTGATCTGGATCGGGCTGCACGCCGGGCGCCGACAGGCACGCTGCGTGCAGTGAACTGAGGCACGCCATGGCGATCAGGACCGCATCCACACGCGATGACACCCCGGAAGAAGCTCACGAGATCAATGTCACGCCCTTCATCGACGTGATGCTGGTGCTGCTGRTCATCTTCATGGTGGCCGCGCCGCTGGCCACGGTGTCGGTGCCGGTGCAGCTTCCTGCCAGCAGTGCGCAGGCGGCGCCGGCAGAAAATGCGCCGGTGTATGTGACCGTGCAGGCCGATCTGTCGCTGCGGGTGGGCGAGGCGCCGGTGGCACGCGATGGCCTCGCCTCTGCGCTGCGCTCGGCAACGCATGGCGATACGTCGCAGCGCCTCTATCTGCGTGCCGATCAGCGGGTCTCCTATGGAGACCTGATGGCGACGCTGGATGCGTTGCGCAGTGCCGGTTACCTGAAGGTCGCCCTGGTCGGGTTGGAGCAGGGCGCACGATGAGCGGGCTGCAGCGCTGGGCAACCAGCCTGGCAATCGTGCTGCTGGCCCATGCGGTGCTGATCGCTACGGCGTGGTGGTGGGCATCGCGTACGCCGCCGGTCGTGGCAGCGGCACCTCCTGCCGCCTTGATGCTGGAACTGGCTCCYGCCGCACAGGCCCCACCGGTACCGCCGCGCGCGCTGCCGGCCGGACCGCTGCAGCAGGAGCAGCAGCGGCGCGTGACCGTGCCCAGGCAACAAGAACAGATCAAGGCGCCGGTGCTGCCCCAAGGCGAACTGGCGGCCCCGGCCGAGCCACCTGCGGAACCGGCAGAGGAAGCGGCGGACAGCAACATCGATCGCACGCTGGCGCCGCCGGACGTTCCTGCCC
>NZ_JBFTNR010000434.1:0-3626 GCF_056665995.1 Stenotrophomonas sp. 05L44_2 | reverse complement strand
ACCACCGAAGTCAGGGCCGCCTGCCAAGGCCTGCGGAGCAAATACAGCGCCAGCGAATGCGACGGCCATCAGCATGGTCTTCAGCGTACGCTGGGCCTGGACGAGGTCGAGATTGAATCGCTTCATGGATTGATTTCCTTGTTGATGGACTAACACAGCTGAATCGACCAGCCGGGGGACCGGTCGTACCACGACTTCGTCAGAACACGAAGGCCGCATCCCCTGGGGGAATCTGTTGCGCGGGCATGGGCTGCGCCGGCGCGTTGTACATGTTGTTGGCGGCCGCGGCGGGCGTCTTCTGCTCGCCCCACCGCTGGAGCATGACTGGGCTTTCTCCGCCACCGGCCGTTGCGCCGGGCAGATGCTGTGGCATCTTCTGCGGTTGACCAGCCTGTGCTGCAGCAGTCTGCTGCGGGTAGCCCTGCTGCTGCGGGTAGGCGCTCTCCGGCTGCGCCAGCGGCTGCATCATGCGGTCGACTGAGCCCAGCACGACCCGCGACAATGCCTGGTCGGCAAGATTGACCAGACTCCCGCGCGCCATCGCACCGGTAGACGGATAAACGGTATAGGCGCGCGCCGGGTCGTTGGACGGCACATAGACGGCACCATTGGCCTGGGCGACGATTCTCGCCTGTGCCGGTGATGCGAGCTGTGGATGGTGCTCGACCTTGACGGTACGCCGCTCGCCACGGGTTACGACGTCGATGGGTGCCACGCCATTGGAAGCAACCTGCTGCCCACGACGGATCGAGTCATAGACTTTCTGCACATAGCCGTGGCGGAAGCCGGTTTCGAAGTTGCCCGAGTAATAGCAACTGAAAGATTTGCCCCAATCCTTGCCTGAGCGCTTGTAACACTCAGCGAGGATGCGTGAGCCTGCCTGCAGATTCGGGCATTGCTGGAAGGCTTTTTCGTACGAGTCCAGACCGTACTTGGCCAGATTGTAGCGATTGACCTGGGCCAGGCCGATGGAGAAGTTGTAGCCCTTCTCTTCAAGCATGCGAACGGTAGCCAAGGCCTCGTCGAGGGCCTTGGGCTGACGCACCAAGGCACCACCTACCACGCCGATGGCGTAGGGGTTGCTCGAGGATTCCACGTTGATGACGTGCTGCATCACGTCCATCGAGACGGCCATTTCCGGGCACGCCATCATTTCCAGTCCTGGCAGCATTGTTCAGCCCTCCTGCCCCTGGGCACGCCCAGGATTGAAATCGATACCGGTGATATAGCGCGAGCCTGCGTGCGCCTTGATATGCACGACGATGTCAATGGTCATCATCAGCAGGCGCTTGATGACATTGAATTCCAGACCCGACCCTTCAGTAGATGCTTTCACCATCAGCGCCAGCTGGTCCCAAGTCTGTTCCGGGCTGCCGGCATGGCAACTGGTGATCGAGCCGGGGTGACCTGAGGCGCAGTTTCGGATGAAGTAGAACGCTTCATCACCACGCAACTCAGCAAGGATGATCCGCTCAGGTTTCATGCGCAGACACGCTTCCATGCAGCTCTTAGCACTGACGTTGCTGGTGCTCTGTCCACCCTTGGAGTACAGCAGATGCACCACATTGGGCTGGGTCAGGAACAGTTCGCGCGCGTCCTCGATGGTGACCAAGCGCTCGCTATCGGGAATGTGATTGACCAGCGCCTTCATGAAGGTAGTTTTGCCGCTGCCGGTGGCTCCGGACACAACGATATTTTTGCGATACATCACCGCGCGACGGAAGAACTCGGCGTATTCACGCTGCTGCCGCAATTCAAGCAATTCGCGATCCTGCTCAAGGATCTGGTTGAAGAAGCCATCCTCGTGGTACTGCGTCAGCGACTTGGTGTGCTTGGATGGCAGGCGGATGGTGATCGACACCTTGCCAGCATCGCACGCCGGCGGGATCACGAACTGAGCACGCTGCCCGGTTGGGAACGTGAGCGACACCACCGGATCGGCATCGGTGATGCGTTGGCCCGTGTTGCTTTCGTTGACCACCGCGGTACAGAACTGCCGCGCGCGTTCGAACGTCAGGCTTGGCACATCCACCCGCTGCCACCCTGCCCGCGTCTCCAGGTACAGCTCACCCGGACGGTTGATGCAGATTTCCGTCACTTCAGGTGAAGTCATGTACTCGGCGATGCCCAGCACTTCGTACTGATAGCGCAGGAAGTCGCTGGAGACGAGGGCGAGAGGTGACACTTCGGCGTCCATGGTCGCTCTTGGATTACCTGCGGGCGTTCAGCACGCTGGTGAAGTCGACGTCTTTTGCGACGTAGACGTTCACGATCGTGCCTTGATTGATAGTGACTGTCGGCGGACGACGGCCGCTGGTGAGCGCCTCGTTGGCCAGACGCTCCATGGTACGTGCGGTAGCGCTTTCATATGGCGACTGGATGGTCATGCCGTTGTTGGCCACGGTGGTCGTTTCCGGACCATGCTCGGCAGCAGCGTATTTGAATGCATCCGCGACCAGACTGATCATCAGTGCCGAAGCGATACGTGCACCCCAGTGCGCGCTGTACTGCCCCGGGTGACCCGCACCACCCAAGCCATCTACGCCCGGGCTGGACATAGCGACGTCCAAACCATTCGGAGTCGTGATCCGATCCCAAATGACTTCCACGCGCTTTCCGGCCGGACCGCCACCATAGGCACCATAGATCTTGGAGCCCTTGGGCAACAGCAGGGTACGGCCGTTGATGGAATAGACCGGCTCGGTGAGCAGGCAGGAGGTATAGCCAGCCAGGTCGGTAATAATGCGGGTCTCAAGCACGCAGCGTAGATAAGTGCCACGCACCAGCAACGCATCGGGGCTGCGGATATAGGAAGCGTTGGAGACGTCTTCCACGTCCGGACCGCGACGCACTTTGGCCGGCGTTGCGTTGCCGTTCTGAGCCTGCAATGCAGCCAACGTTGCCTGCAGATAAGGATCGTCGTTGCCCGCGGCTGCGCCTTGACCCGAAGCGTCACCGGTACCGACGCCTCCACTGCCGGCGATGCGACGGTCCAGCAGGCTGGGACCGCGCTGGATGTCACGTTCGGGTTCGGCACGTGGAATGTAGGTGGGGCCAATGGCTTCCTTCGGCGGCGGTGGAAGCATCGGAATCGGCTCAGCGGTCTCCTGCGCAGCAGAAGGAATGACAGGCGGCGCCATGTTCGGCAGATCCGGAGTGCTTGAGCGTGCCACCTGCGGTGGTGCCTTGGCGTCGGCCTCGTCATCCTGGCCTTTGCGCAGCAGCAGGAAACCCATGGCCAACAACAGCAGCAAGATGCCGCCCAGGAACAACAGTGCCTTACGGTTCAGGCGCTGCTCTTCAGCCGAGCGGAGCTGCGGAGCGCTGGCATCCAGATCGGGCGTGGTTTCGGACTGCGCGGTCCCGTAATAAGGATTCGTCGACGGTTCATGACCCGCAGGGCCCTGACCGTACGGAGACGGATTTGGATCGTTGTCCGGAGTGTTCTGCTGGCTCATTTCTTCACGTTCCTTCGCAGGCCGACGACAAAGTCGCCATGGCGGATGACCAGGTACGGGTAGGTCCCGTGCACGATCAGCGTATTGCCCTCAACTGTGGTGTTGACCACGAAGTCCTCGCCGTACTCTTTCTCGCGACCGAATACGGCCGGGAAGATGCCCGTCTTG
>NZ_JBFTNR010000433.1:0-3636 GCF_056665995.1 Stenotrophomonas sp. 05L44_2 | reverse complement strand
CCCCACGCCTCACCCCACCATCGGTCCGCGCAGCGCATCAAGCACCGTACGCATCGCCACGGTGACGTGCCGGCGTGACGGGTAATACGCGTAGTAGCCATCGAAGTGCGGGCACCAGTCATCCAGTGTTGATTGCAGGCGGCCTTCCAGCAGGGCCGCCTGCACCTGGTCTTCGGGCAGCCAGGCCAGTCCGCTGCCGGCCAGCGCCGCAGCCCGCGTCATGCCCATGGTGTTGAAGGTCCATTGGCCGGAGACGCGGATGCTCAGTTCGTGGCCATCCTGACCGAAATCCCACGGCATCAGGCCGCCATGGGTGGGCAGGCGCAGGGTGATGCAGTTGTGCGCGGCCAGATCGTGCGGATGCACCGGCGCCACGTGCTGGCGGAAGTACGACGGTGCCCCCACCACGCGCATGCGCAGCGGCGGACTGATCGGCAGCGCCACCATGTCGCGTGCCAGGCGCTCACCGAGACGGATGCCGATGTCGTAGCGCTCGGCGACGATGTCGGCCAGGCCGTAATCGGTGGTCAGCTCGACCTTCAGGTCCGGGTACTGCTGCAGCAGCGGCGCCAGCCTGGGCCAGGCCAGGTATTCGGCGGCGTGGCCGGTGGCGTTGATGCGGATGGTGCCTGCGGGGCGCTCGCGGTACTCGGCCAGCGCGGCCAGTTCGTCTTCGATCTCTGCCAGGCGCGGGGCCAGGGTTTCCAGCAGGCGGGCACCGGCCTCGGTGGTGGCGACGCTGCGGGTGGTGCGGGTCAACAGGCGCACGCCCAGTCGCTCTTCCAGCCCGCGCATGGCGTGGCTGAGGGCGGACTGGGAGACGCCCAGCTGGGCAGCGGCTTTGGTGAAGCTGCCTTCGCGGGCAACGTGGACGAAGGCTTGCAGGTCGTTGAGGTTTTCACGCGGCATGAGGGGATGATACGGCCGGGCTGCGCCCGGCGCCCGCGGTAGTGCCGGCCGCTGGCCGGCAACCGCAACAGCAACAGCTGGCTTCCTGCTGGGATGGCGGGGTGGGCCCGGTTACGGGGGACGCCGTGAATCCATCCATGGAGGCTTGGCCGCGGCATCCATGCCGCGGACACCCCCGCAACCGGACCCACCCCGCCTTCGACAGTTTTCCGCGATCTGTTGGAATTGCATGACTTGTTGTTGGTGGGGGTCGACCTTGGTCGACACGTAGATCCACGCCATGCGTGGATGCGCGTGACTGGTGGCGCCGGGCGCTGGTCGGTTAATGCGCTATGTCGATTTGTGGTTCCGTGGTTCGTCGATCGGGTACTTTCCAAAGAAAAGGGAGCAGCACATGAGCACCGACAGCAAACCCAAGGGCCCGGCGTCCTATTTTCCTTCCATCGAAAAGACCTACGGGCAGCCGGTGGCGCATTGGCTGGCGCTGCTGGCCAAACGGCCGGGGCTGAAGCACATGGAACTGGTCAGCTTCCTGAAATCCGAGCACGGGCTGGGCCATGGCCACGCAAACGCCCTGGTCGCCCACCACCTGGCCACCCAGCGCTGAGACAACCGCTCCACCGAGCGAAGCGACCCGCTTTTGCTCTTCTTTTCTCTTTACGTGGCTGGACGCGCACGGAACCTGTCCAAGGCCGGGTGGGGTGAGGCTGCGGGGGTGTCCGCGGCATGGGCCCGAGGCATGCCTCGGGCGGGTTGGGCAGGACGGGACGCCCAATCCCGGTCTTGCTGTGTGCGCAGGACAGCGCACACGAGCAAGACGCGGCCAAGTCCCCAGGGACGGATTCACGGCGTCCCCCGCAGCCTCACCCCGCCTGGCCAAGCCACTGAACTGCATTACGCCGCCCAGCCACGAGGGGCTGCGCCGTTCGCCGCAACTCCCAACTGAACGATTTCATCTGCAACTGTCATGCAGATCGTGTCTAATACCGCTCCCCACCCGTAGTGCCCCCACCTGTATGTCCCTCCAATCCCATGGCCCGGCGCCGTGCGACGACGCTGACGGCCACCTGGTCACCGCTGGCCCGCTGACCCCGCCGCCCGATGTTGCCGGCACCCCCGCCGATGAGAAGGCGCTGCGCCACTCGGTCGCCGAGGACGTGCAGGGCATGGTGCTGGCCATGCTCGTGGCCTCACTGGGCCTGGCCATCTTCGCCAAGGGCGGGCTGATGATCGGCGGCATGGCCGGCATGGCCTTCCTGCTGCACTATTCGATGGGCTGGAACTTCGGCCTGGTGTTCGTGCTGGTCAACCTGCCGTTCTACTGGGTGGCCGTGCGCCGCATGGGCTGGGAATTCACCCTGAAGACGTTCGCAGCGGTCACTGCCTGCGGCCTGCTCACCGACATCCTGCCGCGCTGGGCGGACTTTTCGCATATCGCGCCGCTGTACTCGGCGCTGGTCGGTGGCGCGCTGTCCGGCCTGGGCATCCTGTTCTTCATCCGCCATCGCGCCAGCCTCGGCGGCATCGGCATCCTGGCGGTGTACCTGCAGCGCACCCGCGGCTGGAGCGCCGGCAAAGTGCAGATGTCCTTCGATGCGTGCCTGATGGTGGCCGCGTTCTTCGTGCTGTCGCCGTCCAAAGTGATGTACTCGGCCATCGGTGCGGTGGTACTCAGCCTGGTGCTGATGTTCAACCACCGCCCGGGCCGCTACATGGGCGTCTGATTCCGCATTCGGCGGATCGCCCGCCCAGGTGCCACGCGCCCCGGTAGCGCCGGGCCATGCCCGGCGGATGCGCATCAGCCGCGCGCTGCCTGTACCCACGGCGGTGCCAGCTTCAGCAGCGTTGCATGCACCGGGCAGTCCTCGGCATGCGCGCCCGGCAGGTAGCCCAGGCTCATCAGGAACTCGCCGGTGATCTCGCCACCGGTGAAGCGGAACGTCTTCTTGAACAGCTTCACCCAGTCGGCCTTGCTGCGCGGATGGTGTGCGTCCAGCCAGGCGGCGAAGCTGCCGTGGCTCTGGCGCAGCTGCTGGATCACTTGCGCGTTGTGGATCGCCGCCAGCACCTTCAAGCGGTTGCGGATGATGCCCGGGTCCGACAGCAGGCGCTCGATGTCCTGCTCGGCGTAGGCCGCCACGCGATCAACGTCGAACGCGTCATAGGCCGCGCGGAATCCCTCGCGCTTCTTCAGGATGGTCTCCCAGCTCAGGCCGGCCTGGTTGATCTCCAGCAGCAGGCGCTCGAACAGTTCACGCTCATCG
This sequence comes from Stenotrophomonas sp. 05L44_2, assembly GCF_056665995.1. NCBI lineage: Bacteria > Pseudomonadati > Pseudomonadota > Gammaproteobacteria > Lysobacterales > Lysobacteraceae > Stenotrophomonas > Stenotrophomonas sp. 05L44_2. The sequence continues at coordinate 463 of NZ_JBFTNR010000433.1, read as the reverse complement.
CGCTGCGGGAAGCCATATTCATTGGCGTGGTAGTACTCGTGCACCGGATGGCCCGGGGCGATGCGGCAGTATCCGCTCATGGTGTGGCCGCCTCCGCGCGGTCGTTGCTGCGATCAATCTCCAGCTGGCCCGCCGCGCCGTCAAGCAGCAGCGTCGGCCAGCGCGGCGGCTGCATGGTCAGGCGGCCGTCGCGCAGGGCCTGCGGGGCCCCGTCCGAGGTGCGCTGGTCAACGTCCTGGAAGGAAACCTCACCCTCCTTTCTCCAGCCAGCCGGTTCACGCACGTGCAGCTGGCAGCGCGGACCGCTGTACAGACTGGTCATGCACAGCAGCACGTCGTCTTGGCCATCGCCGTCCAGGTCACGGCGCAGGGTGACGCAGCGGTTGTCGCCGGTCTTGTCGTCGTCCAGGCAATCGCCCGCGTGCAAGCGACGGTCCAGTATCGCCTGCCACCAGTCATCGGC
>NZ_JBFTNR010000432.1:0-3667 GCF_056665995.1 Stenotrophomonas sp. 05L44_2 | reverse complement strand
GCCCTGCGTCGCCTGTCGAAAGGCGGGACGCTGGCGTTGCGTGATCTGGCGCAGGAACCGTTCGTGGCGTTCCGCCGCAGCGCCGGGGCGGGCATCCATGACCACATGATCGCGCTGTGCGCGGCAGCGGGTTTCACCCCGCGCATCGTGCAGGAAGCCGGTGAGGCTTCAACGCTGATCAGCCTGGCCGCTGCGGGACTGGGTGCGGCGATCCTGCCTTCGTCGTGCGACCACATCCGGGTGGAAGGTGCGCGCTTCGTGCCGCTGGCCGATGCCGGCGCGCATTCGGAAGTGCAGTTGGCGTGGCGCCGCGAGGGGGTGACACCGTTGATCCGCAATTTCGCCGGGCTGCTTCGCGAGGCGTTTGCGGAAGCGTGAGGTGCCGCGCTGCGCGCTCGCCGGGCACGGCCCGGCGCTACCGCTGGCCCACCCAGGTAGCGCCGGGCCATGCCCGGCGGGCGTCAGGCGGTCACCGGCTGCGGCGCGCGCTGCTGCAGCGCCCACACGATGCCACCGCCGATCAGGGTCAGCAGCGCGGCGAACGCGCACACGCCCAGCCAGTCCCACGCGGCATAGGCCAGACCACCCACGCCGCCCAGCACGCTCGAGCCCAGGTAGTAGGCAAACAGGTACAGCGCCGACGCTTCCGCACGCATGGAGCCGGCACGGCTGCCGACCCAGCTGCTGGCCACCGAATGACCACCGAAGAAACCGAAGGTCACCAGCGCGATGCCCACTGCCATCGCCGGCAGCCACGGCATCGCCAGCAGCACGATGCCGGCGGCGATCAGGCCGAAGGAGATCGCCAGGATGCGACCGCGCCCATGGCGCGTGGCCTGCTGGCCCATCCACGCTGAACTGAAGGTGCCGACCAGATACACGCTGAAGATCAACCCGACCACGGTCTGGCTGAGGTGGTACGGCGGCGCCAGCAGGTGATAGCCGAGGTAGTTGTAGAGGGTGACGAACACACCCATCAGCACGAACGAGGTGGCGAACAGCCACGGCAGGCCGGGATCGGCAAACAGCGTGCGCCAGCGCGCGGGCAGCTGGCGCAGGCCACTGCGACTGGCCTGGAAGTGGCGCGACGGTGGCAGCTGCAGCCACAGCAGCACGGTGCTGGCCATGGCGATGATCGAGACCACGCCGATGCCCCAGCGCCAGCCCCAGTGGTCGGCGATGATGCCGGCCAGCAGGCGCCCGCTCATGCCACCGATGGCGTTGCCGCCGATGTACAGGCCCATCGCCAGGCCCAGCGCGCGGCTGTCCATCTCTTCCACCAGGTAGGTCATCGCCACCGCCGGCACGCCGCTCAATGCCAGCCCCAACAGGGTGCGCAGCACCAGCAGGGTGGCCCAGTCGTCGACCAGTGCGGTGCACAGCGACAGCGTGGCCGAGGCCAGCAACGCAACGATCATCAGCGGGCGCCGGYCGACCGCATCGGACAGCAGGCCCGCCAGCAGCATGGCCACGGCMAGGGTGCCGGTGGTCAGCGACAGCGACATCGCGCTGCCGGCAGCGGACACGCCGAAGTGGCGACTGAACTCGGGCAGCAGTGGCTGCACCGTGTACAGCAGGCCGAAGGTCGAAAAGCCAGCCAAAAACAGCGCCAGCGCGGTGCGGCGGAAGGCCGGCGTCCCCTGCTGGATGCGGGTGTCGACGGGAGCGTCGTCAGTACGGGGACGGTCGGCGAGGGCCGCCGGGGTATCGCCAGTCATGGGAGCGGTGGGCCGTGGGGGCGGCCGGAGTGGAGGGGACGGGCCCCAGACTAGGCCCGTCCATCCAGTCGATCCATAACCCGATAGGTCATGATTGATACTTCTGGCATATCGATAAGCTTACAGCCGCTGCCACTCAAAGCCGTCGCCACGGCGGTAGTACACCGCCACTGCGCGGCCATAGATCTTGTCTGCATCGACAAAGCCGAAGAAGCGACCGTCGAAGCTGTTGCCACGATGGTCGCCCAGCACCAGCACCTTGCCGGCGGGCACCTGCAGATCCGCGATGTCCGGGCCACCGCCGCTGTCCAGATCGAGGCTGGCGCGGCGCTCTCCGAAAGCTTCGGTGTCGGCCAGGTCGGCGATCTGCAGCGGCTGGCCGTTGATGCTCAGGTGGCCATCGCGCAGCTGCACGTGGTCGCCGGCCACGGCGGCGACGCGCTTGATCAGGCGGGTGCCATCGGCCGGCGAATCGAACACCGCCACCTCACCACGCTGCGGCGTGCCGGCAGCCAGCAGCTCCTGGCTGGTGAACGGCAGGCGCAGGCCGTAGGCGCGCATGTCCACCACCACCCGGTCACCCGGTTGCAGCGTCGGCTGCATCGAACCGCTGGGCACGACGTAGTGGTTGGCGAGGGTGTCGCGGGCGGCAGCGAGCAGGCCCAGCATCACCAGCAGCGGCAGTGCCTCCTTCTTCAGCCAGGTGAGCGCGCGCTCTGGGAACGGCGGACGGGCTACAGCATCCATGTCAGGCTCCGGGTGGTGGGTGGGCATCAGACCGCAAGGGCAGGCGTGAGGTTCCCGGGCATCATGCCGGTCTCCATGCCCGTGCCGATCAACAGTCGGCAGCCACCGGGTGCATTCCGGCCGGACGTTATGAAGGTTTTACGCCCGGGCCGGGCACTGGGCATCGCACCTTTACGGCCCCCACGCGCATCGTATGCCTACCGCGCCGCAGGGCGCTTTGCGCAAGGTGTTGTATGACCCTCCTGGTGATCCGGCATGCGTCGCCGTCGGTGCCGCGTCCGCTGCTGCCGGCCGAGTTGTCCGGCCATCCGGTGCTGTGCACCGACTGCGCCAGCTTGGCCGATGTGCGCCAGTGTCTGTGCCAGCCGCAGGCGCGCACCGCGGACTGGGTGCTGCTTGATGTCGGCGTCGCCGACGAGGCGCAATGGTGTGCCGAGGGCGGTGCGCTGCAGGCGGCGCTGGACGGTCTGCCGGCGGAGTACATCGAACTGCAGTCGCCGCACCAGCCCGGTCTGGAGGCGCGCCTGCGCCTGCAGCACGGCCCGGCCGCCGTGGTGGTCGACCAGCGCAGCCAGCAGGCGGGTTATCCGCTGTCATTGGCCATCGTCAGCCGTCGCCTGGCACGGGAGGGCTGAGCCATGTCGATCTTCATCATCCGTGGCCCGGAAGCGGCGGGCGCGTTGATCCGCACCGCCGCGCCGCTGCCGGCGCCGGTACTGAAATCACTGGTGCACCGTGCGATCGATGCGGGCACCAGCGTGGCGATCCGCGCCTGCGGTTCGGAGCAGGAACTGCTGGACGCGCTGCGCGTGGCCGACCACAGCCGTGGCGAGGTGACGCTGCTGGATCCGGGCGCATGTGCCGACAGCCTGCGCCTGCAGCGGCTGCTGCCCTACCTGCACAACGCGTACGTGGAAGTGCATGACGATGGCGCCGTGGCCGAGCCGTGCCTGCCGGCCGGTGTTGGCCAGCGCCTGGGCATCGCCGCCGGGTACGGCGCGCAGAGCTATGTACTGGCGCTGGATATCGCGCTGGATCACCTGGGGTTGGCCGAGCAGGCGAACCGGGTGCATGTAGGGACGTGATGGCCGGGCTGCGGCCGGCACCCGGTAGTGCCGGCCGCTGGCCGGCAACCTCAACAGCCAAAGCCGGTTTCCTGGGGGATGGCGGGGTGGGTCCGGTTGCGGGGGACGCCGTAAACC
>NZ_JBFTNR010000431.1:0-3674 GCF_056665995.1 Stenotrophomonas sp. 05L44_2 | reverse complement strand
GTGCATGCCCTGGGCGGCAGCGTCGACGGCCTGCAGACCGGTGCCAAGTGGGTAATGGACTACGTCACCACCCCGGCGTCGGGCCTGTTCCTCAACCTGATCTTCATGCTGATCGTGCCGCTGATCTTCTCGGCGCTGATCATGGGCGTGTCGGAGATGGGCGACATCCGCGCCCTTGGCCGCATCGGCTGGAAGACGCTGGCCTACACCGTGCTGCTGTCCGGCATCGCGGTGGGTATCGGCCTGGTGCTGGTCAACCTGCTCAAGCCCGGTGCCGGCGTCGACCCGCAGGTGGCCGCGCTGATGCTGTCGGAGAATGCCGAGCGCAGCAAGGAAATCGTTGCTGGCATCCATGGCACGCCGAAGGGCATGGACATGCTGCTGTCGATCGTGCCGAGCAACGTGCTGCAGGCCGCCTCCGACAATGGCGCGATCCTGTCGCTGATGTTCTTCGCGCTGATGTTCGGCATCGGCATGGTGCYGACCGACGAGGCCAAAGTCGCCCCGCTGCGTCGCGCCATCGAAGGCGTGTTTGAGATCTCGATGACCCTGATCAACCTGGTCATCCGCCTGGCGCCGTATGCAGTGGCCTGCTTCATGTTCAACCTGGCCGCGCTGTTCGGTTTCGATCTGATCATCCGCCTGGGTGCGTATGTGGGCGTGGTGGTGCTGGCGTTGGGCCTGCACATGGTGGTGACCTACGGCACCGCGGTATGGCTGTCGGGCCGTTCACCGCTGGCGTTCTTCCGCCAGACCCAGGAGGCCACGGTGATGGCCTTCTCCACCGCCTCCAGCAACGCCACCCTGCCGACCGCGCTGCGCGTGGCCGACCAGATGGGCCTGCCGCAGCGCGTGTCGCGCTTCGTGCTGACCGTGGGCGCCACCGCCAACCAGAACGGCACGGCGCTGTTCGAGGGCGTGACGGTGATCTTCCTGGCCCAGTTCTTCGGTGTCGACCTGAGCATCGGCCAGCAGGTCATGGTGATGGCGGTCTGCATCCTTGGTGGTATCGGTACGGCCGGTGTGCCGTCCGGCTCGCTGCCGGTGGTGGCGATGATCTGTGCGATGGTCGGCGTCAATCCGCTGGGCATCGGCCTGATCCTGGGCGTGAACCACTTCCTGGACATGTGCCGCACCGCGCTGAACGTGACCGGCGACCTGGCCCTGACCACGCTGGTGGCGAAGGGCGAAGCGCCGGACACTCCGGCCGAGGCCGCTGCCGCCGCGGCCCGTCTGGACAACTGACCCAGTCARTGCCTGATCGGGGTCGGATCCCTTTCCGCAGGAAGGGGCTCCGACCCCTCTTCATATGCGGAATCCAGCGCAGATCACGACGTTGCCGGCCAACGGCCGGCACTAATGCCCTGGTCAACCTGACCCTGCCGGGCGTCTGTGGGACAATAGGCCGCCCGCAGTTCCGCGGCCGCCTCCCGATTCCGACAGAACCATGACGCAGCCTACCCGTCGCCAGTTGGCCAACGCCATCCGCTTCCTCGCCGCCGATGCGGTTGAAACCGCAAAGTCCGGCCATCCCGGCATGCCCATGGGCATGGCCGACATCGCCGAAGTCCTCTGGAACGACTACCACCGTCACAACCCGAACAACCCGCAGTGGTTCAACCGCGACCGCTTCGTGCTGTCCAACGGCCACGGCTCGATGCTGCAGTACGCGCTGTTGCACCTGAGCGGGTATGACCTGCCGATCGAGCAGCTGAAGGCATTCCGCCAGCTGGGCAGCCACACCGCTGGCCATCCGGAGCGTCACGAGACCCCGGGCGTGGAGACCACCACCGGTCCGCTGGGCCAGGGTTTCGCCAACGCCGTCGGTTTTGCCTTGGCCGAGAAGCTGCTGGCACAGCGCTTCAACCGCCCGGAGCTGGAAATCGTCGACCACCGCACCTGGGTGTTCATGGGCGATGGCTGCCTGATGGAAGGCATTTCCCACGAAGCCGCCTCGCTGGCCGGCACCTGGGGCCTGCACAAGCTGGTCTGCTTCTGGGATGACAACCACATCTCCATCGACGGCAACACCGAAGGCTGGTTCACCGACAACACCCCGGAGCGTTTCGAGGCCTATGGCTGGAACGTGGTCCGTGGCGTCGATGGCCATGATCCGGAGAGCATCAAGGCCGGTATCGAAGCGGCCCTGTCGCAGGACGGCAAGCCGACCCTGATCTGCTGCCGCACCACCATYGGTTTCGGCTCGCCGAACAAGTCCGGCAAGGAATCCAGCCACGGCGCACCGCTGGGCAAGGACGAACTGGAAGCCACCCGCAAGGCGCTGGACTGGAACTACGGTCCGTTCGAGATTCCCGAAGAGATCTACGCCGGCTGGCGTGCCGGCGGTACCGGCACCCTGCGTCAGGCCGAGTGGGAGCAGCAGTTCGACAAGTACGCTGCGCAGTACCCGGCCGAAGCCGCTGAACTGACCCGTCRCTCACATGGCGATCTGCCGGCCGACTTCATCGCAAAGGCCGACGCCTACATCGCCCAGGTTGCCGCCGAAGGCCAGACCATTGCCTCGCGCAAGGCGTCGCAGCTGGCCATCGAGGCGTTCGCGCCGCTGCTGCCGGAAATCGTGGGCGGTTCGGCTGACCTGGCGCACTCGAACCTGACCCTGTGGAAGGGCAGCAAGTCCGTCGCCACCGACGATGCCAATGCCAACTACGTGTACTACGGTGTGCGTGAGTTCGGCATGACCGCGATCGCCAATGGCCTGGCCCTGCACGGTGGTTTCATCCCGTTCGACGCCACCTTCCTGGTGTTCAGCGATTACGCCCGCAATGCCGTGCGCATGAGCGCGCTGATCCCGGCCCACGCCATCCACGTCTACACCCACGACTCSATYGGCCTGGGCGAAGACGGCCCGACCCACCAGCCGGTGGAGCATCTGGCCTCGCTGCGCTACATCCCGAACAATGACGTGTGGCGCCCGTGCGATGCCGTCGAGTCGGCCGTGAGCTGGAAGACTGCGATCACCCGTCAGGACGGCCCGAGCTGCCTGGTGTTCAGCCGCCAGAACCTGCCGCACCAGCCGCGCGACGCTGAGCAGATCGCACAGATCGAGCGCGGTGGTTACGTGCTGGCCGATGCTGCCGGCACTCCGGACGTGATCCTGATCGCCACCGGTTCGGAAGTCTCGCTGGCGACCGAAGCGAAGGCGCAGCTGGATGCGGCCGGCCTGAAGACCCGCGTGGTCTCGATGCCGTCCACCGATGTGTTCCTGCGCCAGGATGCGGCCTACCGCGAATCGGTGCTGCCGAACGCCGTGCGCAAGCGCGTGGCCATCGAAGCTGGCGTCACCGGCTTCTGGCGCCAGTTCGTCGGCCTGGATGGTGCAGTGATCGGTATCGACACCTTCGGTGCCTCGGCCCCGGCCGACAAGCTGTACCAGCACTTCGGCATCACCACCGCGCATGTGGTGGAAGCAGCCAAGGCGCTGTAAGTCCCGCTGCAATGGAAATAGGGAAAAGGCCGGCGAAAGCCGGCCTTTTCCTTGCCGGTCGATCCGTTTCGCCCGCCGTGCCCGTAGATCCACGCCACGCGTGGATGCGCGTTACATCGTGTCCCGCACTTCCATCAGCGCAAACCCCAGCAGATTCAATCCGCGCCACCGCGCCGGGTTGTGCGCATCGGCGTGATCCTTGGCCAGGCCGATTCCCCAGATAAAATCC
>NZ_JBFTNR010000430.1:0-3676 GCF_056665995.1 Stenotrophomonas sp. 05L44_2 | reverse complement strand
CCGCTATGCGGTGAAAGCCGCGCAGGCCTTCGCGCGTGCCAACGGCATCGACAAGGTGGTGATGGACGCGCCGCGTGCGCGGCTGGGCATCGTCACCACCGGCAAGAGCTACCTGGACGTGCTGCAGGCCCTGGAATACCTGGGCCTGGACGAGCAGGCCTGCGCCGACATCGGCATCCGCGTGTACAAGGTCGGCATGACCTGGCCGCTGGAACCGGAAGGCATCGCGCGCTTTGCGCAGGGCCTGGAAGACATCATCGTGGTGGAGGAGAAGCGTGCCTTCATCGAGCGCCAGATGAAGGAGCAGTTCTTCAACTGGCCAGCCAGCTGGGGCCAGCGCCCGTCCATCGTCGGCAAGTACGACGAGGCCGGCGAGTGGATCCTGCCGTCCACCGGCGAACTGACCCCGGCCACCATCGCCGGCGTGATCGGTCGCCGCATCCAGAAGTTCTTCAACAACGAATCCATCGAGCAGCGCCTGCAGTGGATGCAGGAGAAGGAAGCCGAGCTTGCGTTGCCGCGCGCCAGCTTCCCGCGCGTGCCGCACTACTGCTCCGGCTGCCCGCACAACACCTCCACCACCGTGCCGGACGGCTCGCGTGCGCTGGCCGGCATCGGTTGCCATTACATGGTGACCTGGATGGACCGCAGCACCGACACCTTCACCCACATGGGTGGCGAAGGCGTGACGTGGGCCGGGCAGGCCGCGTTCACCGACACCCAGCATGTGTTCCAGAACCTGGGCGACGGCACCTATTTCCATAGCGGTTCGCTGGCCATCCGCCAGGCGATCGCCGCCGGCGTCAACATCACCTACAAGATCCTCTACAACGACGCGGTGGCGATGACCGGCGGGCAGCCGGTGGACGGCCCGTTGAGCGTGCCGGACATCGCAAAGCAGATGCGGGCCGAGGGCATCCACACCATCATGGTGTTGTCGGACAACATCGCCAAGTGGACGCGCCAGCGCGAGCATTTCCCCAGCGACGTGGAGTTCCACGACCGCAGCGAGCTGGATGCGGTGCAGAAGCGCCTGCGCGAAGTGAAGGGTGTTTCGATCCTGATCTACGAACAGACSTGCGCCACCGAGAAGCGCCGCCGCCGCAAGCGCGGCAAGCTGGAAGACCCGGCCAAGCGGGTGATGATCAATTCGCTGGTCTGCGAAGGCTGCGGCGACTGCGGCAAGAAGAGTTTCTGCGTGTCGGTGCTGCCGAAGGAGACCGAGTTCGGTCGCAAGCGCGACATCGACCAGTCCAACTGCAACAAGGACTATTCCTGCGTCAACGGCTTCTGCCCGAGCTTCGTCACCGTGCACGGTGGGCAACCGCGCAAGGGCAGCAAGCGCGATGCCTCCACGCTGCTGGACAACCTGCCGGCACCGGTGGTGCGCGGCACCCTGGAGCAACCCTGGAACATCCTGATCACCGGCGTTGGCGGTACCGGCGTGGTGACCATCGGCGCCCTGCTGGGCATGGCCGGTCACCTTGAAGGCAAGGGCGCCTCGGTGCTCGACCAGACCGGCCTGGCGCAGAAGGGTGGCGCAGTGACCACGCACATCCGCATCGCCCGCCGCCCGGACGACATCCATGCGGTGCGCATCGCCGCTGGTGAAGCCGATCTGGTGCTGGGCTGCGACATGGTGGTGGTCAACGACTACTGGGCACTGTCGAAGGTACGCGCCGGCCGTTCGCAGATGGTGCTCAATACCTACGAAGCGATGCCGGGCACCTTCACCACCCGCCCGGACATGCAGTTCCCCGCCGCCGACATCATCGCCGGCGTGCGCGTGGCCCTGGGTGGCGAGGAGCCGCTGCTGCTGGACGCAACCCAGCTGGCCACCGCGCTGCTCGGCGATGCGATCGCCGCCAACCTGTTCATCCTCGGCTACGCCTGGCAGCAGGGCCTGGTGCCGCTGTCGTTCGAGTCGCTGATGCGCGCCATCGAACTCAACGGCGCGGCCGTGGCGATGAACCAGCAGGCCTTCGCCTGGGGCCGCCTGGCCGCGGTCGATCCGCAGGCCGTGCAGCAGGCCGCCGGCCTGGTGCGCAACCGCCACACCGACACCGAGAACACGCCGGGCCCGCTGCAGGCGCTGCCGCCGGGCGAATGGGAAGGCAACGAATGGGGCGCTACCGCCGCACCGCGCAACACTGGTGACGAGCGCGAGCTGCGCGGGCTGYCGACGCACGGTGGCGATGTCGCCTTCCTGCCGCTGGACGATGCGCGCCTGTCGCGCTCGCTGGACGAGATGATCGAGCGCCGCTCGGCCTTCCTGACCGACTACCAGGATGCGGCCTACGCCAACCGCTACCGCAGCCTGATCGAGCGCGTACGCGCGGCCGAAGCCGAGCGCATCGGCGGCTCCACCGCGTTGACCGAAACCGTGGCCCGCTACCTGTTCAAGCTGATGGCGTACAAGGACGAGTACGAAGTGGCGCGCCTGTACACCAGCGGCGACTTCCAGCGGCGCCTGCAGCAGCAGTTCGAAGGCGATTACCAGCTGCGCTTCCATCTGGCACCGCCGCTGTTCGCCAGGAAGGACGAACAGGGCCGGCTGCAGAAGAAGGAATACGGCCCGTGGATGTTCAAGGCGTTCGGCCTGCTGGCGAAGCTGAAGTTCCTGCGCGGTGGTCGCCTGGATGTGTTCGGCCGCACCGAAGAGCGTCGCATGGAGCGCCAGCTGATCACCGATTACGAGGCGACGGTGCAGCAGCTGATCGACGGACTGGATGACGACCGCCTGGCGCTGGCGGTGGAGATTGCCAGCGTGCCCGAGCACATCCGCGGCTTCGGCCACGTCAAGGAAGCGCACTTCGAGAAGGCCAAGGCCCGCGAAGCAGTGCTGCTGGCGCAGTGGCGCAACCCGAAGGCGCTGCATATCGTGCAGGTGGCGTAATAGTGGCAGGTGGTAGTGCCGGCCGTTGGCCGGCATCTGCCCTTCCCGGACAATGTGTTGCCGGCCCGCGGCCGGCACTACCGGTGATTCACCCCAACCGCCACAGCAGCAGGCGGTTGTTGGACGGCATCGCCGCATCCCCCAGGCGRGTAAAGCCGTTGTCGGCGGCCAGCGCCTGCACCGCTTCGCTATCGCGGATGCCGCTGCGCGGATCACGCGCCTTCAGCCACGCATCGAACTGCGCATTGCTGTCGCTGGTGTAGCGACCGCCGTAGTTGAACGGTCCGTACACCGCCAGCAGCGCGCCGTGGCGCAGCAGGGGGGGAAGTGCGGCAAACAACGCCTGCACATGCTCCCAGCTCATGATGTGCAGGGTATTGGCACTGAAGGCAGCGTCGAACGTGCTGCCTTCCGGCAAGCTCAGGCCGGGCGCTGGCGGCAGTTCCACCTGCAGCGCCACCGGCGGCAGCAGGTTCAGCAGCGCCGCCTCCGCGCGCCAGGCCTCGATGCCGGGCAGATGATCCGGATGGTCGCTGGGCTGCCAGCGCAGCCATGGCCAGCGCTCGGCGAAGAAGGCAGCATGCTGGCCGGTGCCGCTACCGATCTCCAGCACCCGGTGGCGATCTCCCATCCACGGGTCGAGCGCAGCGGCGATCGGTTCGCGGTTGCGTTCGCAGGCTTCTGAATACGGCTTGCTCGACATCGAGACGGCGTCCAGGCGGGGTCGGCTTCATTGTGCACGAGGGGGGTATTGCTCGGCAGGGCTGCGCCCTGCACCTG
>NZ_JBFTNR010000429.1:0-3677 GCF_056665995.1 Stenotrophomonas sp. 05L44_2 | reverse complement strand
GCGCATGCTCGGCGCGCAGCACGTCTTCCACGCAGTGCCCAACCGCATGGTGCACGGCTATGGTCTGTCGCCGTCTCTGGTGGACGAGCTGGCTGCGCTGCAGCCGGATCTGCTGGTCACCGTCGATCACGGCATTGCCTGCCATGCCGGCGTGACCGCGGCCAAGGCGCGTGGCTGGCAGGTGCTGGTGACCGATCACCATCTGCCCGGTCCACAGCTGCCACCGGCCGATGTCATCGTCGACCCCAACCTCGACGGCGACGCCTTCCCCAGCAAGGCGCTGGCCGGTGTCGGCGTGATCTTCTACGTGCTGATGGCGCTGCGCCGGCAGATGCGCGAAGCGGGGGTATTTGCCGATGGCAAAGGGCCGGACCTGACCACGCTGCTGGACCTGGTGGCGGTGGGCACAGTGGCCGACCTGGTGGTGCTCGATGCCAACAATCGCGCCCTGGTCAGTGCAGGATTGCGCAGGCTGCGCAATGGCCAGGGCTGCGTCGGCCTGAAGGCATTGATCGAGGCCAGCGGCCGCGATGCCGCACGCCTGACCGCCACCGACATCGGCTTCGGGCTCGGCCCGCGCTTGAACGCGGCCGGTCGGTTGGAAGACATGGCATTGGGTATCGCCCTGCTGCTCACCGAAGATCCGCGGCAGGCCCGCGACATCGCGCAGACGCTGGAACAGATCAACGCCGAGCGGCGTGCGGTCCAGCAGTCGATGACCGATGACGCCGAACACGCGCTGTCGCGGGTGGTGCTCGATACCGCAGGGCAGCGCCCGGTGGCGGCCTGCCTGTTCGATGCTGATTGGCACCCCGGCGTGGTTGGCCTGGTTGCTTCGAAGATGAAGGATCGCCTGCATCGGCCGGTGATCGCGTTCGCGCCGGCCGAGCCGGGCGCCGACACCCTGCGCGGCTCGGCGCGTTCGATCGCCGGCCTGCATATCCGTGATGCGCTGGCGCTGGTCGATGCGCGCCATCCCGGCTTGATCGAGCGCTTCGGCGGTCACGCGATGGCCGCCGGGTTGAGCATGCGTCTGGATCATCTGGCTGCCTTCGAAGCCGCGTTCGTCGCCACCGTGCTGGAAATGCTCGACCCGGCTGCACTGCAGCAGCAGGTGCTCAGCGACGGCGAACTGGCCGCGGACGAACTCGATCATCGCCATGCCGATGCGCTGCGTTTGGCGGGTCCATGGGGGCAGGGCTTTCCCGAGCCGCTGTTCGATGGCCACTTCGAAGTGGCCAACTGGCGCGTGCTGAAGGAGCGTCATCTGAAGCTGGAACTGCGCCTGCCCGGCGTACCCGGCACGATCAACGCGATCCATTTCGGCGGCTGGCACGGCAATGCGCCCGGTCGCCACGTGCATCTCGCCTACCGGCTCGCCTGCGATGACTATCGTGGCGGCGCCGCCATCCAGCTGATCGTCGAGCACTGCCTGCCGGCGTAGTCCATGCCGGGCATGGCCCGGCGCTACCGCTTCGGAAGGGTCAGCGTACGTCGGTCACCCGCGTCGGCAGTTCCCATGTACCCCCGGGAACGCCGCGACACAGGCCGCCACTGATCGCCGAGGTCGCGACGAAGCGGGTGCCATCCCAGGTCCACGTTTCATCCGACACGCAGTCGGCCAGACCGCGGCCCTTGTGCGAGGCGACGATCTGCCCGTCGCCGTAGTCGATCGCGTCGCTGGTCACCCATTGCGGCTGGTAGGGCGCTTTCTCACCGATGACCCAGTAGCCATCACCGCTGTTGTAGGCCGCGCGCCAGCAGGGGACGTTGACCAGCAGATGCTTGGCGTCCAGGCGCTGGATCTGCAGTGGTGAATTGCTGATCGGAAGATCCGKGTCGGTGTCGAGCAGGCCTTCGCAGCTGGGTTCTTCCAGAGTGGCGCGCAGCGCCGCACGCAGCGCCGGCGAGGCGGCCAGCTTGGAAAACGCCGGGTCGTCCGGTGGCGTCGACAGCGTCGGTGCCTTGCGCACCACGGGTTTGGCAACGGCGGCAGGCACGCTGCTTTCGGCAGCGGCCCCCTTGCGCATCACCGCGCCCGGCGTGCCCACACGGCCCTGGAACTCGTCGGTCTTCAACAGCACAGCCGCTGCGCCCTTGTCCGACAGCGGCCACGTGTGGCCGGCGCCATCGACAACCGCGATGCCACCATCGCGCACCAGCGCGGACAGCACTGCGCTGGTCTGTGCCGCGCTGAGCACATGGACACCCGGCTCCGTGGCCGGCGCCAGCACACCGAGGTCACGCTGCTGGATGCGCAGGTGCAGCGCGCCCTTGGGCTGCGGCTGGTCATCGATCGGCTGCAACGACATCCGACCGCTGATGGCCTGATTGGGRCCGCCCGCCCGGGTCAGCAGCACGCTCAGGGTGCTGTCATCGCCACTGGCGTAGCCGGCCGCGCGGCACGTGCGCGTGTTGTCGCAGGCCACGACCCAGTCGTGATGCTGGAAATAGAGGCCTGCAGGCGCATCGACGGCGCCGGCGGCCAACGGCCAGCACAGGGCCAGCAGGGTGGGAAGCAGGAGAGAACGCATGGGCATCCTTGCACGGGATCGGGAAGTCGCACATGGTGCGCCCAGGGGCAGCGAAGAACCAGCATCGAATCACGTTAACCCCGTCCACCCGGTTGGTGCGTTCAAGCAGTCACGATCCCACTGGAGTCCTGTCATGGTCTTCACCCGTTGCTGCGCTGTGTTGTTGCTGGCCCTTGCGGCCTGGCCTGTCGGCGCTCAGGCGCCCCGAATTGCTCGACCGCAGGCAACCACTCCGCTCCTGATCGCGCCCGCCGCCGAGCAGCCCGTGCAGCTGCGACATGCCGGCATCGAAGGCGAGGTCCAGGCCGGTATCGCCCAGACCCGTATCACCCTGGAGTTCCATAACCCCAACCAGCGCGTGCTGGAAGGCGAGCTGCAGTTCCCGCTGGCCGAGGGCCAGCAGATCACCGGGTTCGCCCTGGACATCAACGGCGAGTTGCGCGAGGCAGTACCGGTGCCCAAGGACCGCGGTCGTCAGGTGTTCGAGGAGATCGCCCGCCGTGGCGTCGACCCGGGCCTGCTGGAGCAGACCGCCGGCAACCAGTTCCGGCTGCGCGTGTATCCGCTGCCGGCCGGCGGCAGCCGCCGCGTGCAGTTGGTCGTACGCGAGCCGCTGGCATATGCCGGGCAGGGCTGGCGTTGGACACTGCCGCTGCAGTTCGTCGCCGGCGCCGCAGCCGTCGAACTGGACGTGCGGGCACCGAAGGGGGCTGAGGCAGGAAGCGCGCCGTTCCGCATCGCCGATGGCCGCCTGCACTGGCAAGGACGTGGCGCGCAGTTGCCGGCCCAGCTGCAATGGACGCTGCTGGCCGAGCGCAAGGCACAGGTGCAGGTTGCACGCTGGCAGGACGGTCACTACCTGTTGGCGCAGCTGCCGGTGCCGACGTCGACCGCGCCGCGCCGTGTGCCGTCGGAGGTGGGGCTGCTGTGGGACGGTTCGGGTTCCGCAGGCCAGCGCGACCGCACCCGCGAGTTCGCGCTGCTGGATCGCTACTTTGCTGCGATGGGCGAGGGCAACGTCGCGCTGACCGTGCTGCGTGATCGCGCCGAGCCTGTGCGTCGTTTCCGTATCCGCAGGGGTGACTGGAGTGAACTGCGGCGCGCGTTGATGGCGGTGCAGCCGGATGGCGCCAGCGCGCTGGC
>NZ_JBFTNR010000428.1:0-3678 GCF_056665995.1 Stenotrophomonas sp. 05L44_2 | reverse complement strand
GTTCGTGTTCGGTGCCGAATCACTCACGCCGCGCGTGGCTGAAGAACTGTGGGCGCGTTTCCCGCAGGTGCGCATCATCAATTCCTACGGGCCGACCGAAGCGACCTGTTCCACCACATGGGTGGAGATCGATCCGGCCCTGCGTGCGGCGGCACCCAACCCGTTCCCGATCGGCATCGGCAAGCCCTATGCCGAGGTGTTCCTCGATGATGGTGAGATCTGCATGGCCGGCGACCATGTGATGCGTGGTTATCTCGAGCGCCCGGACCTGGATGCCGGCGTGTTGTTCGAACACAACGGCAAGCGTGCGTACCGCAGCGGTGATCTCGGTGATGTCGATGCGCAGGGCCGGTTCTACTTCCGTGGCCGCCGCGACGACCAGATCAAGCTCAATGGCTACCGCATTGAACTGGCCGAGGTCGATGTCGGCCTGGCCCGCCTGCCTGGCGTGGTCGCAGGAGCCGCCGTGGTACTGCGGCGGCCCGATGGCAGCCTGGTGCGGATGATCGGCTTTGTCGAAACCACGCAGCCACAGACCGGCCCACTGCAGCGTCCGCCAGCGGACCTGGCAGATTGGAAGGGCCAGCTCGAACGTTACATGCCGCCCTATATGATTCCTTCCGAGCTGTTCGCCGTGGATGCCCTGCCGCAGACGATCAGCAACAAGGTGGATCGCAAGCAACTGGAGCAGCGCTACCAGATCCTGGCGCGCACGCTCCGCACGACGGAGAAACCCGCATGAACACTGTCCTGAAATCGCTGGTCGCCACCGCGCTGCTGCTGTCGCCGTGCGCAGCCTTCGCCCAAGGCGCACCGGAAGGGCGCCTGGCCCAGTTGTATGCCGCGCGCCCGCCCGCTGGCTCTGCCTTCGTGCGCGTGCTCAACCCGGGCAGCACGGTGCTCAAGGCCGGTATCGGCAATGGCGCCGACCAGAACGTCGGGCAGGCAACACGCGCTACCCGTTATGCGATCGTTGAAGGCGGCAAGCCGTTCAGCGTGCGCGTGGCCGGCAAGGCCCGCACGCAGCCAGCGGTGGCCGCCGGCAGTTTCACCACCCTGGTGCTGGATCCCGGCGCAGCGGCCAAGCCCTTCAACGTGCTCGAAGACGGTGGTGGCAGCAGTGACGCCCTCAAGGCCGAGATCCGCTTCTACAACCTCGCCGGCAATTGCACCCAGGGCAAGCTGGCAATGGCCGACAAGGGCGCAGTGGTGTTCCCGGCGGTTGCCGCTGGCCGCAGCGCCGCGCGTGGCATCAATCCGGTCAAGGCGCGGCTGGTGGCCGGTTGCGGTGGCAAGGACAGTCCCGCACTCGAACTTCCCGCGCTGCAGCCCGGCGATCACTACAGCCTGTTCCTGACCGGCGCCGCCAACGCACCGGTGCTGCAGGGCCAGCTCAGTGGCACCGACGCGGTGGGCCGCTGATCCGATGGCAGACCGGCCGGTATTCCGCGAGGACCACGCACTGTTCCGCGACCAGGTCCGTCGCTTCATCGACGCACAGATCGCGCCCGGGTACGCGCAATGGGAGCGCGATGGCATCACGCCACGTGCGCTGTGGCGCGCGGCGGGCGAGGCCGGCCTGCTCAACTGCCAGTTGCCCGAGCCTTACGGCATGGGAGGCGACTACGGTCACGCCGCCTGCGTGATCGAAGAACTGGCACGCGCCAACTATCTGGGCATCGGCTTCTCGATCCACTCGGACATGGTCGCGCCCTACCTGATGCAGTACGCCACGCCAGCCGTGCGCGATGCCTGGTTGCCGAAGATGGCACGGGGTGAAGCGATCGGTGCGATCGCGATGACCGAGCCCAGCGCCGGCAGTGACCTGAAGACGATCCGCACCCGTGCCGACGTAGTGGACGGCGGATATCGATTGAACGGGCAGAAGACCTGGATCACCAATGGCAGCAATGCCGACGTCGCCGTGGTGGTGGCCACTGTCGCCCCGGAACTCGGTGCCGGCGGCCTGACGTTGTTCTGCGTGGACCTGGCCGCTGCCGGTGTCAGCCGCGGTGCCCCGATGGCCAAGATCGGCCAGCATGCGCAGGACACCACCGAACTGTTCTTCGAAGACGTGTTCCTGCCTGCCGATCACCTGCTGGGCCAGGAGCGTAGTGGCTTCGCCTACCTGGAAGAGCATTTGGCGGCCGAACGGCTGGCCATCGCGCTGCGCGCGGCCGCCTCGGCCGAAGGCATGCTGGCTGAGACGGTGGCCTACGTGCGGCAGCGCAAGGCCTTCGGTCGGCTGCTGATCGACCACCAGAACACGCGCTTCGTGCTGGCCTCGGCCACGGCACAGCTGGCGATGCTGCGCAGCTTCCTCGACCAGTGCCTGGGCGAGCAGATCAGCGGCCGACTGGATCCCACCCRCGCGGCGATGGCCAAGCTCAACGCCACCGAAGTCCAAGGGAAGGTGCTGGACGACCTGCTGCAGCTGCACGGCGGCTACGGATACAGCAGCGAATATGGAATAGGGCGTGCCTGGGCCGACGCGCGTGCACTGCGGATTTTCGGTGGCACCAGCGAGATCCTGCGCGACATCATCGGCCGCACGCTGTAACGCTTCTTGCGCGTCGGTACCGGGGTCAGATCCCCCAGCGCTTGCGCAATGCGGCCGCTTCCGGCGTGTCCTGCGACAGCCAAGGGTCCAGCGCGTACACCAGCACGTGCTCGGCGCCGCTGTCGCGCGCCCAGGCCAGCTGTCGCTCGATACGGGCGGCATCAGCGGTTTCGCCCTTGAACTGGGTGCCGTCGTTGTTCTCGCCGGGCAGCTCGCGGAACAGTTCGACGATGGCATCGAAGGCCACGCCACGCGTGCGCAGATGCTGCAGCAGCGGCTGCAGCTGCTGTACGTTGCCGGCGCCGGCAACACCCACGCCATCCTGCACCATGGGTCTGACCGATGCCTGCGCGAGAACGGCATCCCACAGGGTTACCAGGTCGCCCTGGGTCTGCAGGCGGCTGAAATAGCAGGAGATCGCGCAGTCGCCACCACGCTCGACCGCCGCCTGGGAGATGCCGTGCAGCCACTGCGCCAACCATTGCTGACGGGCGGGATCGGCCCAGTGGTACTGCTCGAGTTCGTAGGGGATGTACCAGCCATTGAATGCCTGCAGGCGAGACCAGGGCGCCTGTGCCAGCCAGGCCCGCGCCTGCGTCAGGCTGTCGGCGAAGAAGGCCTGCAGTGCGGCGTCGTCTCCGCCGATGGCCTGCCACCAGCGTTGCTGGAACGGCAGGCCGACGCGAACCGCGATACCGGCTTCCGAGGCTGCGGTGAACAGCATGCGCACACTGGTATCGGGTAGCTGCCAATCACCCTCGGCGCCACCGACGATGCCGCTCCATTGCAGCACCAGCTGCCTGCAGCCGAGTCGGCGTGCCAGCTGCAGCGAGCGTTGCCAATCGGCCATGCGCCACTGCAGGTGGCTGCGCCACGGCTGCAGGAAGGTGCCGTCCACCTGTTCCGGCAGCGAACAGCCGGGCAGGGTGGTCAATGCCGCCGCAACGGGCGCCAGCAGGGCAGCGCGCAGCAGGCGCCGGCGCAGCGGCGAAGATGGATCGGGAGGCAGCAGGGGCGTGGACATGCAGTCATCATCCCAGAGCACCGTTCGCAACGGGTGAACCGGGCCACGCACGATGAACATGCGCCCGCCGGATCACTCCAGCGCGTAACGCAGC